>JAGQQP010000228.1 GCA_020426085.1 Planctomycetaceae bacterium
CGGGCAAATTCCAGAACTTTGACGGCGTTAAAACCGAAATCATGCAGCAGTATATTCCTGCGAAATACAACGCTGATTCCACGCTCAGGTATGAAGTGAAGACCGGTGAAAACACCGCTGATTTTTCACTCCAGGCCCGCTAGCGATTTCTCTGCAGTCCGATGATCTGATTGATCATTCTATTTCTATTTCTTAGAGGGAAACACCAACACTATGAAGACTACTTTTCTGAAGCGTCGCCAGGGATTTACTTTGATTGAACTGCTGGTGGTGATTGCCATCATCGCGATTCTGATCGCACTGCTGCTGCCAGCCGTGCAACAGGCACGTGAAGCAGCCCGCCGCTCTACCTGTAAGAATAACCTGAAGCAGATCGGTCTGGCACTGCACAACTATCACGATACAGCGTTAACGTTTCCCTCCTCACATGTGCGCACTGTCACAAACAGTTGGCTGTCGAGCCAGATTGGCTGGCAGGCCCGCATTCTCCCTTACGTGGATCAGGCGAATCTGTACAACCTGATCGACTGGAGCATTCAGCCTGGCAATACCGGAACCGCCAATACCTCCGTCATGAAAGAGGAACTACCTGTCTTTCGTTGCCCCAGCGATCCTGGCAGCCGTGGAACGACGGGGCAGTCTGGCTATGGCCCGACCAACTATGTTGTTTGCTCGGCCCAATACGGCACTTTCTCAGCCGGCGGAACCGACTTTGCAAACAACGGAAAATCGATCATGTTCCTGAACAGCGCCACCCGCATTCGCGACATTACCGACGGAACTTCAAATACAATGATCGCTGCCGAATGTATCGTGGGACGTCCCTACGCCAGTGCCAATGCGACCTCCAATACAGTCTGTACCGGTACTGCCAACCAGATGCTGAGAGGTTACACCTGGTTCTGGGGCCAGGCGATGCATATGTGGAGCTACACCACTCTGGTCGGACCCAATACCGATTTACTCGAATGCTCCAGTGGAACTGGTGGACCCGCTCTGATGGGTTCGCATAGCCAGCATACAGGCGGCGTGCATGTACTCTTCGCCGATGGACGCATTCAGTTTATTTCCGAAAACATCAACCTGGGAACCTGGCAGGACCTGGGAAGCAAGTCAGACGGAAATGTGATCGGCGAGTATTAAATCTGACCCGCCTGCTTGCTGAAAACAGATGCGGCCAGTGGAGCAACAATCCACTGGCCGTATTCATTTCCCAATCGCAGACTCCATGAGAGTCACGAAAAGATTCTTCAACATACATCAGCGGCAATCAGCCGCGAAACCGGTTCTGAAACAGAGAGCCGGTTTTCATCGGCTGATAAGTTTGACTGAGCGCAGTCTCAACTGCATTGTTCTGCACCACGCGTGATGCCCCCTAATTCTGCTGCCAGTCGCTCTGCGATCTGACGGCACACATCGGAGCACTCCGCGAGACCTTCGACAATGATCACTTCGGGAACATCTGCGATCTGCAGGCCCAGTGCAGTCAGCTCGTCGTGGCATTCAAATACCACGTTTTCTGTCGGCTGGACGTCAACAGTGATAATCAGCTGATTCTTATTCAGCCTCCAGTGGCGATCTTCAGGAGAACAGGAGACTTCCCCTTCCTGATCATCGAGAATGCGTTCCACATTGACAGTTTCTGAATCACCGAGCGCATGTTTCAGAAAGACCCGACTTGCAGTAATGATCGACATACTTGTCCTCTCCATAAAATGTTCAATCAATCAACTCTTCGGAACAGTATCTCTGAATCGTTCTGATCAGAGCAGATTTCTTGAGAAAACATATTTTCTGTTCCAGCTCACAGTATACAACAGTTAAAGTCGATTGTCGCCAGAAAATCAGGCATTCACCAAACACGGTCAGTATGTCGCAGTCTGCACTTGCATATAAACACGGTTTTGCTAACAGTTTATCTCATGCATAAATATCGTGCAGCGCAGATTCCAGATCGGGAAAAGAAAACTCGAACTCCTCTTCCCGCAAACGACGCGAGACACAGTAGCGACCATACAAGGCCAGCTCGGGATCGGTCTTCATCAGCAGCGGCGCGCCGATCCGTACCATCCAGCTTGCCGCGGGCAGACCGATCGGCCTCTTGAGTGCTTTTCGTAAAGCGCGCATGAATTCGGCATTCGAAACCGGTTCGGGAGCTGTTGCCAGGTAAGCTCCCTGCATACTGTCATCGGTGATCGCACGAAAGAAGAGGCGATTCATATCCAGTTCGTGAATCCAGCTCATCCCCTGCTGACCACTGCCTACAGTTCCCCCCAGTCCCCAGCGAACGAGTTTACTCAGCCGCGACAAAGCGCCTCCATTGCGGCCGACGACAAAACTGGTTCGTAGAATGACCTGCCGCATCTCAGGCAGAACTGCTCGGGAATAAGCGGCCTCCCACTCCTGCGCCACGAAAGGAGCCAGGCCATATCCGAAGGCAGAGTCTTCATCACAGACACACTCCGGCGGATCGCCATACCGGTGTGCTGTCGACATCTGCACCCAGACCGGAGGCGGCGAGGGAATCTTCCGCACCGCCTTCCCGAGCACATCCGTTGCTTCTACCCGCGAGCGCAGAATTTCGTCACAGTGATCGGGAGTCTTGATGCAGTCGACAGTGCGGCCGGCGAGGTTCACAATGGCGGTTGCCCCATCCAGTTCCCGGCACCACTCACCAACACTGCGGGCATCCCAGCGCACGAACCGCCAGGCCCCCTGACGCCGGGGTTCATTTCGCGAAAGCAGCACTACTTCGTAGTCCAGTTCCGTCAGATAACGCGCCAGGTTTAAGCCCAGAAATCCACTGCCGCCGGCGATAATGATTTTGTTGTTGGTCTCCATAGCTCAAATGTGCTTCCTGACTCTGTAAGATGAATTCATATTTAATCAGACCGCTTACGCCAGCCATTCCAGCCAGCGGCCGTGTCCGTCGGTGTTGGCCAGTGTCTCTCGTGTGAGTAAGCCTCCGCGGAAAACCTGCAATCGTAAATGAGCGTCGTGCAGATTATTAAACAGATGCAGCAGATCCCGGTGCCGGCCCAGTTCGCGAACCGTTTCCAGAAAGGCTTCCCCCTTCTCTCGGGAGATCTGATTGGCGACATGCGTGTGATAGATGCAGAGCAGAGTATCCTTCGGGATCTCAGCTGCGATGGAACTGACCTCTGCAAAACCGTCGCCGGTACGCAGATCGAGTTCGACTTCCTGCTGTTGCTTGATGGCAGCTTCCAGCAGATTTCGACGCCAGAACTGTTCGGGCCAGATCAATGCTCGCAGCCAGTCAACTTCTGCAGGAGCGGAAACATCGATGGGATGCAGGTCCACGCCGATTCGTTGTGTGACCAGAGGCAGGGAATCCTGCAAACCGGGAGAACGCTTGCCGAGAAATTCCGAAGTGATCAACGTTGGCGAGTCAAGGTTTCCATAGATCTCTTCGTTCTCATCATACTCATAACGGTAACGGTCCCAGAGCAGATTCAGCCCGGCACTGCAGCCAATCTCCAGCAGGGCCAGCGGTTGAGGATCAAAGTGCCGCAGCGCATACATGAATGCGGGAAACAGACAGGCACAGCGGCGGACTTCGTTGGTCTGTACAAGTCGTGTCTGCAGCAGTTCGATGATCTCTCGCTGATGACTCAATACGAAATCTTTAAATGCCGGAAAAGCCTGGGTGGGATCTTTCGGCTTCGGCGTGCACGTCGCGTAATATTCTGCCAGTGGATGATTGGGATCGGCAACCAGCAGATAATGCACCGCCGCAAACAGCAGATTCGGAACCGGCTGACCGGCGGAAGCCTGCCCGGCGATCAGCAGCAGCTCTTCATCAGCGGCAATGGCTTCCGTCAGACTGCAATACAGGGGCGACGTTTCCTGGCACTTCGGTCCCGCAAATGAAAGAAAGGCTTCCGACAGTCGTGAGTTCATATTCTGCTCAATTCAAAGATCGGGATTCTCAACAGCCTCTCCCCGCTGAGAAAGGACCCTGAAAATGATCGGAAGTCAGAAGATTCTATCATACACAATGAGACAACCGGGAATCTATTAAAACATCTCGTATCCGGTCACAAAATAAATCATCGAATCGGCAATCAGCGCCAGCCCGACCAGCGTCAGTAGAATGGGCATCAGAAAATTGCTGATGCTGACCAGCCACGAATTAATGGTGCGTAAGATTTCCTGACTCTTCTGACCGGAAGTGGCTATCAGAACGGGCACCAGGGCAAACGGCAGTGCATACAGCACGTTGTAGACCGCCAACACGACCAGCGCCGTCACTGGTGTCATGTCGGCCTTCAGCATTTGGTCTAAAGCCGCAAAATAGGGAAGCGCGAACGGCATGCCCATGAAACTGACCACTGCCCCCAGACCGATCGCCTTGAACGGGGTCACCGTGCGGTTTTCTTCTGTCTGTTCTTTGCTTTGAGTTTTCCAGGAGAGGTAGCCCACCCAGAGCAGAATCAGACCGATCACAAATCCGATGATGTAATCGATCAGTTGCGGATGCGAGAGATGATCGGAAATCTGTTCGATGCCGACTGCGATCACAATACCGGCGAGATAATAAGCCAGCGTATGTCCCAGCAGGACAGCGCAGCAGTTGATCACAGGACGATCCGAGCCAGCGGCGTAGACCAGAAAAGCGAATAAGACAGGGTTGACGACATCCGCAATCAGAATCGGAATCAAAGTCATCCAGAGCTCAAACACAGACTCACATCCTTTTAAGTCTAAAATACATACACGACAGCCCTTAGCTGCTATCAGGCTATCATACAACTTTCACTGATATCTTGTAGAGTTCAGACGACATCTGCTGTTAGATTTTCATTCAGGACCAGCGCGGTCTCGTTGATCACAGACTCGATATAATCACGATAAACACAGCCCCAAAATGATTTTGCTTCCAGTTTATGTAGTTTACCTGTATCCTGTTCCAGTAAAGCAGGTGCATGGAACACACACCAGCGTTTTCGATAGGTATTTTGCACATCAATAATCAGCTCTTCCGAAAATGAGCCACCCACATAGATCGGAAGTAAAGCGTAGCCGCACTGAATACCGAATGGCAGAACGGTGTTTTTATGCTGCCCGGCAAATTCTCGCAAGGCCGCATAGTCATCCAGAATCGACTGGTAATTTTCAGGCGTCCGCTCGATGATAAACACATATGTCACCAGCTGAGTTGCAAACCAGGTTAAGCGGAATGGCTCCTGATGCAGCACCTGCACTTCCTGATCGGCGTAGTTCCACGAATGCACCTGCCAGCCTTTGTTTCGAAATACAGTCGTAGCTATGGACATAGCTTGTCTCCCGATCTTGTTGAATATTTTCATCAACTCTGTATTAAGATAACGCAGCTACGGTCAGATTGTTCAAATTACTTTGAACAATTGTCCGATTTCACTGCATGTGATCGTGCATAAAAGCAAACGCCCGCTGGTAGGCGTCTTCAATCAGTTTCGGATCGCCGCCCGCCAGTCCGTGTTCGCCATTCGGGATGGTGACCAGTTCATGTTCCACGCCATGCTGCTGGAACTGCTGCGCCATCAGGGTCGACTGCTCGTAAGGAACATCAGTGTCTTTCGTGCCATGTACCATCAGCGTGGGAGGATACTCCTGCGTCACGTTCTTGAGTGTCATATACGGGTAGAACTTTTCCGGTTCGCTGTGATGGTCCCAGCCGGCAACCGCCTGGGGCCAGAGTCCGTGCATGCGACAATACTTGTAGAATTCCCCTCGTTCTTTTTTGCTGTCCCGGGAGTCGGCGATCGGCGTTGTGCCGACTTCCTGAAGTGCTTCGGCTTTTGTCAGTTTCGTCTGATGACGTGCATGCGGACTCGGTTTGCCGATCCAGTCTCCGATCAGATCGCCATAGCCCCAGAAAGGGACGAGGACGGTGGGCCTGGGTTTGGCCCGGTAACCGGCGACCATCGTCAGACAGCCGCCTGCGGAACCGCCTGAGACGGCAACCTTGCTGGTATCAACATTGAACAGCGAGGGACCCTTTTCATGCAGCCAGGTAAATCCGTCTTCGAGGTCCGCGATGATTTCCGGCAGTTTCGTTTCAGGTGCAAGACGATAATCAAACGAGACTACCGTGTAGCCGGCATTGAGCATATCCTGCAGGACGCGACCACTCACCCCTCCGCGATGTCCCACGATCAGCGCACCGCCATGAAACCAGACCATCACGGGCCGCTTCTGATTATCGTCGGCTCGATAGACGTCGGCTTTGATCTCCAGGTCACCCACTGTTTTAAAGGTGAAGGTTTTGACTTTGGGTTTGGCCGCTTTAGCATACGTGAGTTCCGGCAACCACAGTGCGGAAGCCGAAGCGGCACAGATTCCCAGCACCTGACGACGATTGAAGACCTCTGACATGGAACATTCTCCTGAAAATAAAAGTCCGCGCTGTTTTCAAGGTATCAGATGAAACCCGTCGGAAGCAAACCGGAATCAGAAACGGGGCGAAAAAAGTAACAGTAAAGTTGTGAGCAGGACCACAGAGAAAAACGTGCTGAGAGCATAGCGTCGGGTTATTTTTTCCGGCTTGCGCCGCCAGTCCTGCAACGAACCGAGTCGATGCCAGAGCCAGAAACCAGCGGGGACGGTCAGTAGCCCGAAGCTCCACATCGCCCATAGCGGCGTCCCCGTCTGCAGCATCACGCCGCAATCACCGATGCCTTCCACAGAACCGCCGGCGATGTAAGCTCCGTTAGCAATCAGACAGAAACCCGCGAAAAACTGCAATAGTGCGACAACTGGACTTCGCAGCAGATGCCCTGCCAGCCAGAACAACAGAGGGAGCAGCAC
>JAGQQP010000229.1 GCA_020426085.1 Planctomycetaceae bacterium
GGTCTCCAAAGTTGTGTTGGTTTAATTGTTTTGCATCGAGTCAACGTTTCAAGGTTGATACAGGGGTGTAAAGCAAGCTGAATACCAAACGGGCCAGAACGTAAAAAAGTTTTTACAAATGGCACTACACGCAAGCCGTAAACTACTGCAATACAAAGAGATAAGAATAATCAGCCGCAAAACATTTTTCTGCCAGCCTGCCAAACGCGCCGCCAGAGATATGTGGTGAAAAATCAACACGTTTCCCACGTCGATTGCCGAATGGCACTTAAACCACTAAATGATCAGGGGTTAGAATCAGGTTGTCTGCATGCAACACGTGGCAAATCAGCAACATGGATTTGAGAGCGTCCGAAAAACCATGCGGGAGACCATCACAGAAGCAAAACGCTCTTCACATAAAACCGGAATCCTGTTATGAAACGCGTCCATTTTCTGGGGGTATTGTTTCAAACTGACTGGGAAGGGAATCCCAATGCGTAGACAATTACACCTGATGACTTTCAGCCTGCTGTTGAGCGGTCTGTTCTGGACAGGCTGTCAGATGGGCTCGGATGGCCCGATCACCAGTACGCTCGGTTTTCGTGGCAATGTGCCTAAACAAAGTGAGCCTCCCGTAGAAACGGAAGAGGAAATCGAAAGCCGACTGGCAAAAGAAGCCACACAGGAATAAATCCGTAATCTGACAGGTTTAGACGACCTGACCGGAAGTATTTTCTGACAGATCTCCTGATCTGGGGAAAAGATCGAATCTGACTACCGCTGTCAGCCGATGACGATACAGGCTGGTCTCGCGATAAGCAGAGAAGGCGAAATCAGATAAAATAAAGAAACTGAATTGACTTGGACAAGGATGGAATAAGTCAACAAATGAACGGGCTACGATCGATCAAAGTATTAAGCGTCTTGGCGCTAATGCTTTGTACACAGACGGGATGTCACGGTCTGGGAAACAAGTGGTTCCAGATGGACAGTAACAGCCGCTCACCTTTTTTCGGGTTGGAATTTTACACGAAAAAGGACAAGCAGGCGGTTCCGGTGCAAAATGTCTCACAGCTGCAGCCTGTTGAGCTTGAACCAGCAATCATTCAGACCAAAGCGGAAGAACCATCCCGCTTTTCCCGACTTCCCAAGTGGCTGAATCCGATGTCAAAAAAATCGGCAACGGAAGAACGAATCCCACTGCCTCGCACGGATCTGGCTGAGACAGAAGTCATTCTGGAAGAAGCACCAGAAGAATCAACATCGGGTGAACTCGGTTCTTCACTGGAAAACTTCTAAGCTGGTAACCCGCTGACATCAGTCCTGTTCAGTTCGAGTTCTGTTTCCTGCGTTCTTCGGCTTTCTGTTTTGCTTCCGCAATATACGTTTCCGGATCTTCATCGAAAGCCTGTTTACAGCCACTGCAGCAGACGTAATACGTCTTGCCCTGATAGCTGACCTGAATCGTTCCTGCTCCACCGGTGACAATACACTCTGGACCGCCACTCCCGGGATCGGCCAGCCGAGTCCCTTCTCGTGTGTATCCCACTTCTGCCAGCCGGTAATAAAATGACTGCCCTTGATTCTTCTGCTCGAAGAGCACCAGCGTTCTTTTCTCATTCAGACGACGAATCGAAATTCGATAGACGGCACCTTCCTGATCAGGGGCGGATTCCAGGACCAGCGTATCCTTGTTTAATGTTCCCGAATAATCGCGGCTGGTCCCGTCCGGAAGGACAGTCGCCAGGAGATAACGTTTCTGTTCCGGATCATAACTGAGGGTCGCGGATTTCAGAAATTTCCCATCAGTAATGTCATAGGCAATGCTGGTGGAACCGGGTTTAAATTTCCAGACCCACTCTGCATTTTCAGACCAGGCTCCTTTGCGGGAATTGCGTTTGATCATGCCGACCCCGCGCCAGCCGCCAATCAGCGAATTGAATTCCGCTAATGCCTGCTTGACAGCCTGGGGATCTTTTTTTGTTTCGGAAACCGTAGTACCGGCCGGCTCTCCCTGTACAACAGAAATACAGAAAAGCAGCAGAGAAACGCACACGATACGGACAGCAGCAGGTGTTGAAATTCGCATGAGCAGTTTTCCGGACGGGACAGATCAAATTCAATTTGCTGAGAGTATAAACACATCAGCTGCGCGAACGGGTCGCGCAAACTGATGTTTTCTTATCGTATCACAGGAAAAACCTCATGCAACAGACATTCAGACTGCGGGGCGAATTCCCATAGTTCAGCATCAACTGAGCCGCTGTTATTCCCGCGTCAACTGCTTGAATTTTTCGTTGAGATCTTTCGTCATTGGCCCTGGTTTGCCGGTTCCGATCTGACGCCCATCCAGTTCCACGACAGGAATCACTTCCGCTGCAGAACCGGTCAGGAAGCATTCGTCAGCCACGAAAATGTCGTGCCGCGTAAACGGTGACTGATCGACAGTGATACCTGACTTTTCAGCCAGTTTGATCACCGCATTACGGGTAATACCTTCCAGAATCCCGGCATCCACGGACGGCGTTTTCAAGATTCCATTTTTCACAATGAAAATATTGTCGCCCGTACATTCTGCGACTTCCCCTTTATGATTCAACATCAATGCCTCAATACAGCCGGCATCGGTCCCTTCAATCTTCGCGAGAATGTTATTGAGATAATTGAGCGACTTGACCCGGGAAGACAATGCAGCCGGGTGATTACGAATGGTGGCAGCGGTGATAATTTTCAGACCGTCGATATACAGCTGCGGATCATAGAGCGAGATGTTGTCCGCAATGATAATCACCTGCGGGTTACTGGTGCGACGGATATCCAATCCCAGAGAACCGGCTCCACGCGTAATTACCAGGCGAATGTAGCCATTTTCAATTTTGTTGGCGGCGACTGTCTCATTGATTGCTGAAACCATTTCCTCCTTCGATAGAGGAATCTCCAGGCGAATCGCCAGCGCGCTTTCATACAGACGGTCGATGTGCTCCTGGATCAGAAACACTTTTTTATTGTAGACACGAATGCCTTCGAAGACGCCGTCACCATACAGCAGACCATGATCGAATACACTGATTTTTGCTTCTTCCTTGGGAAGCAGTTTTCCGTCAATATAAACTTGGAGCGACATTTGAATCTGGTACCAATCTCAAAATAGGCCGAGGTACGGCGGGCTGGTTTTTTGGCGGAAGATTAATCCGACGTTGAATTCAGTGAAAGCCATTTCAGTCAGAAGCATCACGTGCAACGGCGCATGCCATTGACACAACGCGGGCGACAGTGGTTCAAACCAGCAACGGTACGCTGATCGTTTGTCACTAAGCGGGAACGGAAGCGGCGTGGGATTTACCCAGAACCTCAATCTGACCTTCCAGCAGACGAACCGTCCGATGCGCCTGGGCGGCAATCGAATTGTCGTGCGTCACCATGATGATAGTCAGCTGTTCCTGCTCATTCAAGCTGGTCAGCAGGTCCATAATCTCTTTACCGGTACTACTATCCAGATTTCCGGTAGGTTCGTCGGCCAGCAGGATCTGAGGCTTGGCAATCAGAGCCCGGGCAATCGCAGCCCGCTGCATTTCACCACCCGACATTTCAGACGGACGATGCTTGATCCGATGCGAGAGCCCCACTTTTTCGATAATCTCTAAAGCGTCCTGTCGAAACTGCTTTTTCCTCTTCCAGTATTCCCATGTCGAGTATCGAATCATCAGGGGAGAAAGCACGTTTTCCAGCAGGTTCAGTTCGGGTAGCAGGTGGTAAAACTGGAAAATAAAGCCGAACACCCGATTGCGAATCTGATCGCGGGCATGATCGGGCAGATCGTCGATTCGCTGGCCTTCCAGATGGATTTCACCAATATCAGGAGAATCCAGGAGCCCGAACAGATGCATCAGCGTACTTTTACCGGACCCGGACTGACCTACAATCGACAGGAACTCGCCCTTCTGAACTTCCACATCAATGCCCCGCAGCACGGGAACTTTGTGTTTATCTTTTCGATAGGCCTTTTCGATGGCAACCGCCGCTAACTGTGGATGAGGCATAGATAGGGTCTCAGTCATGGATTCATACTCGACTTAAACGGGAAACAACTGTGAATCATTTTTTCCGTGTTTCACAACGCAGCTCAGTGATGGAATCGCTATTCGTAACGCAGTGACTCCACAGGATGGAAACGTGCCGCCTTTCGTGCTGGTAAAATACTGGCAAGCACGGCAATCACCATCGCACCAATGGCAACCCAGAAAACCATCATCGGATTCACATGAGTTGAAATTTCAGGGAAGTAATAAATTCGCTGGTCAAACACCTTCCGCCCGGTGATCCAGGTAATTGCTTTTTCGATTTCGTTGATGTATCTCACAAACAGCAGACCGACAATCACACCCACACCACTGCCCACCAGCCCTAAAGCCAGACCGTAAGAGAGGAAGATGGACATGATGCCGTTTGAACTGGCACCCAGCGCTTTGAGCACGCCAATATCACGCGTCTTTTCGATTGTAATCATGAAGAAGATCGCCAGAATTCCAAACCCGGCCACAGCAATAATCAGGAACAGCAATACGTTCAGGATTGCAGATTCGACTTCAACGGCAGCCAGCAGAGGCCCCTGCTTGTCTTCCCAGGTCCGCACGCGAAACAGACCGGCGGGCAGCGCTTCTTCCAGCTTGCTGACAACCATAGCAGCATCTTCCGGATGTTTCAGTTTAATCTGAATCGATGTGATCGCTTTCTCCCCGCTGGTAGGGTCGATCATACTGCGCATTTCCTGCAGGTATTCGAGATTACAGAACACCAGACTGCTGTCGTGTTCGCTCATGTTACTCTTGAACAGATCGACGACCGTAGCGTTGAAGTGCGTCGGCTCCGGCGGTTGCCCGGCGGTCACCGTACTGATTTTGACATCATCACCCGGTTTGACAATCTGGAACATTTCCGTTTTACCGGTCTCCGGGTCTTCATAAGGAAAGCTCACCAGGCCATAGCCAATATACACGCGGCCCTTCAGTGGGCTGCTGGGGTCCTGTTCTTCTTTTTTCTCAAAAGCAGACGCCTTTAAATCATTGCTGAAAGGATTAACTGTTGAGTTCGTTTTTTGAGTGGCTTCTGGTTTTGGTGCCTGATCGAAAGGCGACGCTGTCTTGGAATCACTGGCGAACTTCGGTACCGGCAGTGGTTCATTCGACTCGACCGGTTCTTCGAAAGAAACCTGTTCGTTCTCTTCCATTGGCGGAGGATTATGATTCCAGCGATCGACCATCCACTGGGCACGTGTGGTCCATTCTTTACGATAGGCCATCGCCTCCGGCGAGAGTTCCCAGTTGGGAATGTCGTTGTCTTTCGTATGTTCCAGATATTGAGCCAACGGGCCGACAGTGGCTTTGGTTGCCGGATCGATGCCGATTAAAGTCACCGGTTTGCTCTGCCATTGCGAACCATACTGCACACTGAGCATCGCATAGATTTCGACGGTTGTCGTCATCCCTGCAATATCGTCGCCTACAGCACGCTGGATGCTGTTTCTGATATCTTTGGTAACAGGCTCGCCGTCCAGTGAATTGGTTTCCACGATCACATCCGCCAGAATGCCTCGCAGACGGGTTCGCATATCCGTACTGAAACCATCCATCACACTGTTGACGACAATCATCGTCGCCACACCCAGAGTCATACTGATGATACTGGCAAGTGCAATATATCGGGTTCTCAAATATCGCAGGCAAAGCAGTGATTTGTACATACGGCCAATCCTTTGGCTGATTTTCTGTCGACAATCATCATCTGATTGCCGGATACATCCATGGTTTACTCAGGCTGTGACGGCTGTCCTTCCGGTCGAAGCAATGGGAAGTAGATGACGTCGCGAATACTGTGACTGTTCGTCAGCAACATCACGAGACGGTCAATCCCGATCCCCAGTCCTCCAGCCGGTGGCATACCAACCTTTAACGCTTTAATAAAATCTGTATCCATCTTCGCCATCGAGTCTTCTTCCGAAAGTCCCGAGAGTTGAGTCTGGAATAATTCTTCCTGCAGCAGCGGGTCATTCAGCTCGGTGTAAGCATTCGCCAGTTCCATCCCTTTGACAAACAGTTCGAACCGCTCTGCAATATTGGGGTCATCCTGCTTCCGCTTGGTGAGCGGGCAGATTGAGGCGGGGTAATCGATCACGAAGACCGGCCCGGTCAGATGTTCTTCGCAGGTAGCTTCAAAAACTTCGTTCAGAACCACGTCGGGATGCACGTTTTCTGTTTCAATGCCATGCTGCTTTGCCACTGCTGCAACGGCAGCCGGGTCAGCAGGATCACAGCCCGCGTGTTCTCTGACGAGATCGAGATATTTTTTCCGTTCCCAGGGACCACTGAAATCAATGGTTTCATTTTCGCCCCAGGGAAGCTCCATGGTTTCGCTGATCGCTTTGACAGCGTCGGTGACGATGGCTTCGGTGAGGTCCATCATCGTTTCATAATTACCATACGCCTGGTAGATTTCGATCATCGTGAATTCGGGATTATGTGTCGCGTCAATTCCCTCATTGCGGAAGACACGACCAATTTCATACACGCGTTCAATCCCGCCAACCATCAAGCGTTTGAGGTGCAGTTCCAGCGCAATCCGCATGTAGAGCTCGATATCGAGCGTATTATGGTGTGTGATAAAGGGACGTGCTGCAGCACCACCGGCAACGGCGTGCAATACAGGCGTTTCGACTTCTGCGTACTTGTGATTCCGCAGCGTCTGTCTGACCGAGTCAATGATCTGACTCCGCTTGAGCATCTTTTCCAGCACG
>JAGQQP010000022.1 GCA_020426085.1 Planctomycetaceae bacterium
TATTGACGCGGATTCTTTCAAAACGGCGAGTGGAAACCTGGAAGACTCGTTGAGATTGATTTGTGAAAAAGTACATGCATATGGTGACGTCGCCATCGGAGGTCAAAAATGAGTCAGGCTGAATTAACACAAACTGCGGTTGTCAACTACGCCCCTGAGGCGAACTCCGTCGAACTACAGGAGATCCCTGTACCCGACATCGGACCGGACGAAGTGCTGCTGGAAGTGGCTGCGGTTGGCGTCTGCGGCAGTGACCTGCATCAATGGACGGCAGATCACAGCTGGCCTGTAAACTATCCGGTGGTACTCGGACATGAGTTTGCGGGAAGAATCTTTAGAACAGGAAATCTCGTTCGGAACTGGTCAGAGGGTGATCGCGTTGTCAGCGAGACGGCGGCTATCATTGATCCTGACAACCCGATGTCACGCGAAGGCCGCTACAATCTGGATCCAACCCGTAAAGGGTTTGGTTATGGTGTAAACGGTGCCATGACGAGTTTTGTGCGTGTTCCAGCACGTTGTCTGCATCGTGTTCCAGACAGTTTACCACTGGAAAAAGCAGCACTCACTGAACCCTGTTGCGTCGCCTTCAATGCCGTGGTCATGAATGGTGACATTCAACCCGGTGATCGAATCGTCGTTTTCGGCCCTGGGCCGATTGGTTTACTTTGTGCAGCCATGGCGCGACTCCAGGGAGCAGAAGTTGCTGTAGTGGGACTGGAGCGAGACAAGGGCCGTCTGGAAATTGCCGAACAATACTATGGCTGCCAACCAGTCATTGAAGGACTTGACGACTGGTCATATGAAGTAGATGGACTGGGAGTCAATGGTGTTGTCGATGCTGCGGGCGTGTCAGTCACATTGAAAAAATCACTGGAAATTGTCCGCCCCGGTGGCTGGATCAGCAAAGTAGGTTGGGGACCACAACCATTGGGCTTCTCACTCGATCCACTTGTGCAGAAGAACATTCGACTGCAAGGCAGCTTCAGCCATAACTGGCCAATCTGGGAGCGAGTCATTCGACTGCTGACAACAGGCCAGTTGAATCTCGAACCCATTATCGGTGGAACCTGGTCTCTCAGCGAATGGCATACTGCTTTTGAAACGATGCACTCAGGTGAGATCGTAAAAGCCGTCCTGACACCATAAAGCTAATCTCTGCTGCTATCGAAAATCGTTCTCGATTGAAAAACAACCTGAAAACATTAGAACCCGATGGAACCTTAGATGCCAAAACTCGCCGCATTTCCCAAAGCTTTTATGGATGAACTTTGTCTTTCAGGCGAGATGACTCTTCGCCAGTGGATTGATCTGGCAGCCACTCTGGATATTGATGGGCTGGAGTTCTACGCTGGCTTTCTGGAAATGAAAGACAAAAATTTCTGGCCGGAAGCTAAAAAGATGGCCAGCGATCAGGGACTGGAAATCCCCATGATGTGTTGTTCACCCGATTTTACTCACCCTGATGAGGCGTTTCGGAATGAGCAGATCGAACACGAAAAGTTCTGGATGGAAATGACGGCTGCGCTTGGAGGAAAATATTGTCGAGTGCTTTCAGGTCAACGCAGACCTGAAGTTTCCCGGGAAGAAGGAATTCAATACGCCGTTTCATCGATCGAAGCCTGTCTTCCACTGACAGAAAAACTGGGACTGACACTGATTATCGAAAACCACTATAAAGACAACTACTGGGATTATCCGGAATTCGCACAGATGGCAGATGTCTTCTGCGACCTTGTGTCTCGAATTGATTCACCCAACTTCGGAGTCAATTATGATCCGAGCAATACAATCCTGGCAGGAGAAGATCCACTGGAACTGCTGGAACGAATCAAACACCGTGTGGTTACCATGCACGCCAGTGACCGCTACCTGATTGAAGGTACGATTGAAGACCTGCGCAAGGAAGAGAACAGCCTGGGTTACGCCAGTCGACTCAGCCATGGGGTCATTGGCAAAGGTCTCAACGATTACGACACCATCTTCTCACAGCTGAAAGAAGTTGGTTTTGACAGCTGGATCAGCATCGAAGATGGAGTCAACGGAATGGAAGATTTAGAGGAAAGTGTCGCTTTCCTCAGGGCAAAAATGGCTCAATATTGGCCGTAAAACGGCTTCGACAGCATAAAACGAAGATCTTTAAAATAGATAAGATGACTGATCTTGCAGAGGCAGGAACGCGCAGATAGCATATATACATATGCATGCCACCCGAACCCTGCCAGATTTTCCATGTCTATTTGACCAGATATCAAATTTTATTTGATCCTGTTCACCTGAGATATCGTAAAATCTATATCAAACAGATGCTGTGCCTGTTTGCCTTTATCATTCCAACAGAATCGTATTCCTATGCTGGCCAACATTCTAAAACCAATTCTGTCTTTCCTCCTGATTTCTTCTCTATTACTCGCGCCTGGTTGTGGCGGGTCTGATACAAGTCAGCAGCGCACTAATTCCAACCCCTTCGCGCCTGCAAATAATAATAATGTTGCCCCTGCACCTCGCCTGGCACCTGCAAGTCCCCGGTTATCTCAGTCTCAACCTGCAGCGAATCCTGTTGAAACTGCCGCAGAAAAAGACCCCAGCACACCCACGATGCAGTCAAAAACAGGTACTCCTGCCAATGAGACCCCCGAAACAGATCTGCTGAGTGAGATTCGTAAACAGACATTGGATGCAAAACAGCCTGGAGTTGCCATTATTATTCGTGGATTGAGTGACATCGAGCCGGATGCAGTACAGCAGCTCCAGAAAAATATGCAGTCTGCTTATCTGAATTCGACTGAGCAGAAAGACCAGTCCACTTCAGAACAGACAGAAAACGCAAAAATCGATTATTTCAGCAGGGATCAGCAACTGGTTCTGGTATTGCACCAGGTTCCGAAAGATCTGTTTGCATTTGCCCAGAAACTTAATTGCGGAAAAATGAAAGAGATTGACGTCCAGAACCGGATCATCACTATCGAGGTCCAGCCTGAAGAGTTGAATGCACTTGCAATAAAAAACAAATCGAATTCTCTGCAGTCTGACCCTTCGGTTAAAGTTTCTGCAAACTCCAGTTCTCTGAAAAGTATGGCTGACTCCACTACTCCCAAACCGGAAACGAAACCTAAAACCTCTGCTGACCCGAATAGAAATGATCGCGACTTAAAGCCGCGACCAGACGAAGATACGATCGACTGGGCACTGCGGGTGATCTCTGGCACCAGCTCTTTTACACATGATTTGGCCTGTAAAAAACTGGTTACGATGAAACCGGATACCGAAAATCTTGCCAGAGTCTCTACAGTACTGGCAGAGACGCTTCCCCAGGCCCAAGATGGCTTTCGTATGAAAGAACATATCAACGCCATGTCGGTCTGGTATACAGACGAAGCCACCCTTGCCTTTGCGAAGTTACTGGAAGAAGAAAATTCGGCCCTGGAACGAGAGAAGATCATCCAACTGATGCCGACGATTCACTCCGAAACAATGGCAGAAATCCTTGTTGGTCGTCTCCCCAACCGCGCAGATATGAAAGATGCGCGCACCGCTCTTAAAATCATGGGAACGATCGCGGAAAAACCGGTGCTGCGATTACTGGATGATCCTGACAAAGATATGAGAATTGAAGCCTGCAATATTTTACAGGCGATCGGAACCCAGAAATCGATTGATGCGTTGAAAAAACGAATCGAAGTAGAAGAATTGAAAGTCGTCAAACTACAGTTGGAAAAAACGCAGGAAGAGATCGAAAAGAAGCTGGCTGCAGCTCAGAAATAATTTGATCCTGTAGAAGCTCTGTTGTACTCAATATCCAGCTGCAGCGCCGTGCTTGCGTGAATCGCTGTGTCCCCGTAATCCGTCTGGCTGACGTGAAACCGCCTGCGTTGCTGCCAGGCTGGAACTTTTCTTGATCGCATGTCCGAACTGCTTCAGCTCGTTCCCTACCTGTTGATATAGTTCCGCTTCCAGCAGCAGATCTTCCGGTACCCACTGGTGGTGAATACGGGGAGATTCAACCGCCTGTTCCGGCTGCATTCCGAAAACAATCATATTCAACAGCACCTGTAGAGTGCTGGAAATGATGCGCGGGCCTCCTGAGGCACCTGCTGAAAAAACTGCTTTGCCGTCTTTGGTGGCAATCGTAGGCGACATGCTGGAGAGTGGTTTTTTCCCCGGTTCAATCTCGTTTGCTTTACTCTGAAGCAGTCCGAAGGCATTCGGTTTACCAGGGATGGCTGCAAAATCATCCATTTCGTTATTCATTACAATCCCGTATTTCGGTATCACAACATAACTTCCAAATGTCAGGTTAATGGTCTCTGTACATGCCACCGCATTGCCGGCTGCATCCATTACCGATAAGTGGCTCGTTCCACTATCTTTTGGAGGAATATATCGTCCGTAGTCTTTCAGTTTTTTTGTCTGCTTTGAGTCAATGCGGGCCGCCAGACGGGAAGCGTAAGCCGAGTCTGTTAACCGCTCCAGAGGAACGGGTACGAAGTCGGCGTCGCCCAGGTATTCAGCCCGATCAGCAAACGCGTGTTTCATCACCTCCGTCAGAAAGTGAAGTTCCTGAGGTGAATGATATTTCAGGTCAGCAAAAGGGTGTTTCAGTACCTGCTTTTCCAGAGCATCAATCATATTGAAGGACTCAATGATAGCGATGCCTCCACTGGAAGGGGGTGGCATAGTAATAATCTGATACCCATCGAATGTGGTAGTGAGCGGCTTGCGGATGATGGGTTCGGTATCCTTTAAATCCTCTAGAGTTAGAATCCCGCCCCCCTGCTTCCCGCAGGTCGCCACAATGGCATCCGCGACAGGCCCTTCATAAAAGCCAGCACGACCGTTCTCTGCAATCAGTTCCAGCGCCTTTAACTGTGGACTGAAAAAACGTGCTTTCTCTTCCCACGGTTTGCCATGATTCAAATATTCATCTATCAATGGCTGAAACTCTTTCTGATCCAGTTCACCTTTTTTCATACGGTTTAACATGGAATTCTGTACGGATCGCATGTGGTCATTTATCGGAACACCGCGACGGGCCATCAGAATTGCGGGCTGCATCACTGTCTTCAGATCCAGCTTCCCATATTCTTTGACGGCATAGCACAAACCGGCGACATTACAGGGAACGGCCACTGCCAGAGGGCCCTGTCGGCTGGCAAGTTGCCGTTGTTCTTCCGATCCTGGTAGTCTTGAATACATATCAGGTGTCGCAGCCGCGGGTGCGCGTTCACGATAATCGATGACCGTTGATTTCTGTTGCTCGGCGTCCCAGATCACCATAAAGCCACCGCCTCCCAGACCACAACTGGCGGGCCTGAGAACAGAGAGGGCAAAGGAAGTCGCCACAGCCGCATCAACGACATTTCCGCCAGCCTTTAAAATGGCAATTCCTGCTGCACTCGCCAGTGGATGATCCGCGGCAACCACGGCGTTGGGATAAACTTTAGAATCGATGGTCTCTGCCTGCTCTGCAGCAGACCCGGGAAGAGTCTTCCCCAGGACAGCAAACACCAGCAGAACACTTAACATTTGATTCATAAATGATTTATGATGAACTAATCGAAACGACATAAGGTTACTTTCAGGCACAGAGATACGATGAAACGCTTATTCCTGTAAACGGATCAGACAATTGCTTTCTGCCGCTCGAAGTCTGGTTTGACTCTGATTATACTATGCGACCTGACTTGATGAATTTCCAGATGGAATGTGGTAAATTCCGGTAAGTCCAGATTTCCGGGCTATATTCTGATCGGCTCAATCACTGTATCCAGGCTCGCCACGGTGATACTGAGTCACTCACTGTGCAAAACGACTGTTAACTACAGCTGCAAAATTATGACACTCACTCAACTTCATACTCCCGGAAAAAATAAAACCTGCCAGCTGGTCACCCTGGGCTGCAAGGTGAATCAGTATGAAACGCAGCTGGTCAAAGAAGCGCTTGAGAAAAACGGCTATCGCGAAGCAGAGGAAACGGAAACAGCTGATCTTTGTGTCGTCAATACCTGCACCGTCACTGCCACCGGTGATTCCAAAGGACGAAAACTGATTCGCAATCTGGCGAAAAAAAATCCGGGAACAAAAATTCTGGTGATGGGTTGCTACGCCACGCGAGATCCAAAAACCGTTTCTAAGTTGCCCGGGGTATTCGAAGTCGTCACAGATAAAAGGGAACTGCCCGACATTCTGGAACGGCATGGCATCGTCGATATGCCCACCGGGATTTCTGAATTTGAAGGTCGTAAACGAGCCTATGTGAAAGTCCAGGACGGTTGTATCCTGCGCTGTACCTATTGCATTATCCCTTCTGTCAGACCGGGACTGCAAAGTCGATCTCCAGAAGATATCGAAGCAGAAGTGCGACGGCTGGTCGAGAACGGCTTCAAGGAAATCGTACTTACAGGAATCCATGTCGGCCATTTCGGTGTCGACACGACTCGAGGCAAATCGGGGAAGCCGCCGTTTCGACTCTGGCATCTGTTTCGCAAACTGGATCAGATCCCGGGCGACTGGAGAATGCGCCTCTCCAGCGTAGAAACTGCTGAAATCAATGACGATTTTATTTCAGCAGCAGCAGATTGCGAACATCTGTGTCCCCAGTTCCACCCTTCACTCCAAAGTGGCTCAGATACCGTCCTGCGTCGCATGAAACGTCGCTACCATGTCAGTCGTTTTCTGGAAAAACTACAACGCATGCGGGAACGTCTGAACCATCCTTCATTCACTACAGACGTGATCGTCGGATTCCCGGGCGAAACCGATGAAGAATTCGCAGAGACGATGCAGGCTTGTGAAGAAGCGGCTTTCATGAAAATTCACATCTTTCCCTTCAGTGCCCGCAAAGGAACTCCCGCTGCGACATATGAAAATCAGGTCTCCCCTGAAATTCGCCAGGAACGCTGTACACAACTGTCAGACCTTGAACGATCACTGGCGCAGAAGTTTTATCACACTTTGATTGATCGTAAACTTGAAGTAATGATCGAACGCGAATGTGAGGAGCGTCCCGGCTGGGTTCGTGGCACCGATCGCTGGTATGCCCCCGTCATCTGTCAGGGAACGAAAGCAGACCTGGGGAAATTTGTGTATGCACAAGGCAGAAAAGATCATCTCGAATATCTCGAAGCAGATCGCACTTCTCCCTGAACGATGGTTTTAATTGACATTCAGAGCACCGCTTTCTGTCAACATTTCAAACTGACAATACCGTTTTAAATTTAGAGAGTGATTGAGTGGCAGTCATAATTGCAATTGAGGGGATTGATGGATCTGGTAAAGGAACCCAGGCTGCCAGGTTGCATGCCCGTTGTCAGGCTGATGGAATCAAATCCAGTCTGATTGGCTTTCCCCGTTACGACCAGACATTGTTCGGGAAGTCGATTGGAGACTTCTTGAACGGGCGGTTTGGTGCGTTGGATGAAGTCAATCCGTTTCTCGCTTCATTGCTGTATGCCGGTGATCGCTTTGAATCTCGATCGCACATCCTGAACACCATCGAGTCCAGCGATGTCGTCATATTTGATCGCTATATCCCTTCGAACGTGGCTCACCAGGGAGCAAAACTGACTGGAACAGAACGGAGTGAGTTCATCGAATGGATTGAACAGATTGAGTATGCGATTTATAAAATGCCCCGTTTGAATCTCGCAATTCTTCTGGATCTCCCTGCTGACTATGCACAAAAACTGATTGCAGAAAAACAGAAACGATCATACACCGAAAAAGTTGCCGATCTACAGGAAGCAGATCAGTCTTACCTCGCCAACGTTCGTGAAGTATATCTGCAACTGGCTGAAGAAAATCAGTATTGGCAGAAAATTGAATGTCTGAAAGATAAGACACTCCGCTCCATTGAAGAGATTGGTGACGAAATCTGGTCGCATGTCGGCAAATTAATCTGATTGCAGACGTGTCTTCAGATCTTTGTTCAGATCCCATTTGAACAGAGATTCTGCTTGTCATAATCTTAATCAAAGCTGAATCGAAAATACTCTTGACCCTCCAAGGCGATCACCTGTCTAATATCAATATCCTTTGATCTTTGGAAGGGAGACAGGAATCGTGAAACGTGCGCTCAACCAACTGACATTACGGGAAATGTTCTCGGATACAGAGCGGCTCACTTCTGAACTGGTAGAGCATCTGGAACTCGGTTTCATTCCCATGAACGAACAGATGATTCGTCTGGTTCGCGAGTTACCTGACGGTGTTGAAAAACGACGCGTCGAAGATATCAGCGTGCGGAATCAGGCAGCAGAGCTGTTAAAGAGTGACCAGTTCACTCAAGAACTGTTCGAGAAGCTGGATCAGTATCTCACCGCCATAGACAAGTCGATTAATCAGATCATTGATGGTGAATAAGTTTTTCAGCTGCAGATCCTGGCGGGGCAAATTCCTCTACCAGTTTCTTGGCACTCAGTAGTCCATCAACGGCAGCAGAAACAATACCTCCCGCGTATCCTGCACCTTCCCCGACGGGATACAACCCGCGAAATCCGGGAGCCTGATAGGTATCTCGTTCTCGATCAATGCGGACAGGTGAACTACCCCGCATTTCCGGACCAACCAGTACCGCATTTGCCAGGAATGCACCACGCCATTTCTGATTCATCACTGGCAATCCATTTTTAATCTGCGTGAGAACCACTGGTGGCAGAACCTGATGCAGCTCTGTGGCTACCACGCCCCGCTGATATGTGCCGGAGTAAGAAAAACTCGACTCGGTCTTCTTCTGGTTCAGAAAATCTTCCGCACGCTGAATCGGGCAGAGATAATTTTTATTTCCCAGAGCATACGCAACCGCTTCGTATTTCCTCTGCAGTTCAACTCCCGCCAGGGGATGTTCACTGCCGAATTCTTCGGGGTAGATCGTTGTCATAATTCCACTGTTGGCAAACCCGGTATCATGCCGTGAATTACTCATGCCGTTCGTACAGAACATTTCCGGTTCCGAAACGCTGGGCATCACGATCCCCCCTGCACACATGCAAAATGTATAGAGATCACGTTTTCCTTTTGTGATCATGGTGTAGTCGGCGGCACCCAGAAGAGCAAGATACTCTTCGCGACCATATTTATGCTGGTTAACCTGTTCCTGAGGCTGTTCGATTCTAAGCCCCAGTTGAAACGCTTTACGAAACATGGGTACGCCCAGTTCGTATAACATCTGATAGGTATCTCGCGCACTGTGCCCGATACCCAGGATCACATGTGACGTCTTCATATAACCCGATGACGTCATTACTCCCTGTACCTGACCGTCCACAACATCTATGCCTTCCAGACGACATTCGAAGCGAAATTCTCCACCCAGTGCATCGATCTTGCGGCGAAAGTTGCGACAGATCATGGGTAGTTTATTACTCCCCAGATGGGGACGATGCTCGTAAACGATACTGGGACGTGCACCACAGTCAACAAAACGGTCGAGCACCCATTGCACATCCGGCCCACTCAACCGACAGGTCAGTTTTCCATCACTGAAACAACCTGCGCCACCCTCGCCGAACAGATAGTTATTTTCTCTATGGAACTCTTCCCCTCTGTCAAAACGTCTGATTTCGGGAACACGTTCTTTGACAGGAAAACCACGTTCGAGAATGAGAGGGCGGTACCCTTTGAGAGCCAGATAATATCCCGCCAACAGACCAGCAGGTCCCGAGCCGACAACGACAGGTCTCTCTTCCAGCGGCTGTGTACCACAACCTGGATCATGGAAAGGTGCCTCGGTATACCCCTGAATTGAGGAATCATCCCGCTGCTTTTTCAAGACGCCTGCTTCATCCGGGAGAGTCACTTCTGCCGAATAAACGAACCGCAAATCATGTCTAGAGCGTGCATCGAGACTCTTCCGGAGAATTCGGTAGTTTTGAATGTCGTCCGCTTTGATACCCAGTTGCTGTGCAATTTTTTCTGCCAGCTCCTGTTCGGGATATTCAACCGGCAGGCGGATATTTGTGACTTTAAGTGACATAGAGCTTAAACCGAAAACGAACGAGCGCAGTGGCAGGAAATCTGATCATGCCGAGCAATGCGTCATGTTATACCGCCCAGGTAAGCGAATGCAATTTTGTCACTTCGAAACAATGGGAAAAGTAAAAAATACTTTGTCACTGATTTCAGGCAGCTTTTCGAAGCGTCACTGTTGCCTGTTCCTGTACAGGGCCTGAGAGAAGCTGTTCCAATTCCCGTTCCAGTTCTTCCATTTTTTGCTGTACCAGATCAGTGTACTCTCGCATCTCTTCCCGTGAAATATCCTCCGGGATATGGATGGGATTTCCGACAGAATAATAAACGGTCGCAAAGGGTTTGGGGATCCAGATACTGGTCCAGCTGCCCTGAAATTTCCAGCAACTCGAAGCGGTGAAGGCATTGGGGATAATACTTCGCCCCGAATGGGATGCCAGAAACACAATGCCCGGTTTCATCTGATGATGCGGTCCCCGTGGTCCATCCGGGGTGATCACCACATGTTTGCCTTCTGCAGATGTCATTAATTTTTTCATGGCACTGGCACCACCACGCGTTGTGGAACCACGAATTGCTCCCATACGGGCGGCCTTCAACATCGCCTCGATTGTGTCTGCATCCCGATGCTGGCTGATCAGTGCCACACTGTTATGTTCCACATTACAGAAGAGCGGGGGGATCACCGAATCATGCCAGACACTATACAAATATCGTTCCGAACCCGTGTCTGCAAAGGGACACCGCTCAAGACTGTCGCCCACAAACTTCAGGCGTGTTGTCTTGAAAATCATTCGGATCACAAAAACGATCAGGGAATTCAGAACGCCCAGTAAAGCTCGACTCTTAATTTTCAACCGACTACTCCTGCAGGAAACATGATCAGATAACTCAAGTGAGAATGCAGAATTGTACTCATGTTGGCATCTGCGCAAATCCCAATTCTCAAATTGCCGATTTGGAGCAAATTACAGATAAAAAACCCGACACCAGACGCCGTAAAGCACCCATTTTTACATGCACTGAAAGATCTTAGAACTCATCAACGCTGATATTGAGAGCTTCCATTCGCCGGTATAATTTGGCACGAGTCAGTCCCAGCATTCGTGCAGCTTCTGTCCGGTTGTTTCTGCAGCGCTCCAAAGCGAGCAGGATCTGTTCTTTTTCAACCAGCGTGAGTGAGTCATCAAGCGTTCGTAGTGGAGCCGGCACGGAAGGTCCCAGTGAACGGGCATCGACACCGGTCTTGAATTGCAGGGGGAGCGATTCACGCGTAATAACTGGCTCGCTTGTTGCTTCAAATGCCGCCTGAATGACCCGGATCAGTTCATCCAGATTGGCAGGCCAGTAGTAGTCCTGAAACAGGGATAACACGCCAGGTGCAAACCCACTTACCTGTTTCTGCTGATACCGGTTTTCATTCTCCAGAAAATGCTGCGCCAACAACTCCAGGTCTTCCCTTCTTTCCCGTAGCGCCGGCAATTGAATTTCCATCGTGGTAATGAAATAGAAAAATTCAGAGAGCAAGACCTCCTGATCCAGCAGTTCTTGCAACGGTTGGGGACTGGCAGTCATTAATCTGACATGTACTTTGGGTGTTTTACCTTGCAGGTTTTCGAGAACCATTTCCTGAATGTCTCGAGGCAGACTTTGTATTTCATTCAGAAATAAAACTCCCGGTTCCAGCGGCATTGATTCATCATAATCCCGTTCAAAGATTTTTTTTACCGTCTGCTTCAGTTCCCGGGGAGGGAGCTTTTCACAATTAAGTGGAATAAAAATCTTTCTTCTCTGCTCACTTTCAAAATGAATCGCACGTGCCAGATGTTCTTTTCCCGTTCCTGTTTCCCCCTGGAAATGAACCGGCTGTGTCGTCTGAATCGCCAGCTCCAACTGTCGCAACACGCGCTGCATGCCGGGACTACGTGCCACGAGTGTCGAAAAACGAAACCGATTGCGCAGAGACAATCTCAAAGCAGCCAGTTCTACATGAAGTTGCTGCGAAGCAGAAGCGGAAGGAAGTGCCTGAGGGCCCTGAATTCGCTCAATAAACCCCAGAACCAGTTTGGTCTTTCGCTGCTCATCTGCCAGAGGACTGTATCGAATGAGGCAGGGAATCGTTTTCCCACTGCGTGAGAGCAGGAAGCGGGGTACCTCCATGCGAGTTCCCTGAAAGACTTCAGCGGGAGGGCATAATAAATTACAAACTGATTCAGATTCTTCCGAATCAGTATCAATCGCATAGTCACAGGTCTGCCCCAGAATTTCCTCTGCAGACCATTCCAGCAGTTGCTCACACCCCTGATTAAAAAACAGTACGGTCCTTGAAGCATCGAGAGCAAATACCGGCGTACTGAGGGCATTTAAACGGGTCTCAAGCCGGGTATGGCGTCCTGATCCTCGTTGCATGCCAGCTCAACCCTTTCCCGAATCTCAATCACTCATCACAAAATTCACTTGAGATGATAGTATATGTCTGATACTCGAGCTGATCACCTCCGTGCAACCCGGTTCTCGATCGCGTCCATGGTGACATTATATACTAACTTCACTTCCATACACGAATCCGAAAGTGAAAAAAATGTTTAACGCTGCACACGTCCTGAACCCGCTCCGTTCATCAATGCTTCTATCTCTTTGCGGGAAGAATAATTGAAATCGCCTTGGATACTGTGTTTCAGACAACTGGCAGCAACAGCATAACGTATGGCTATTTCAGGAGCAGACAACTCTTGTGTATTCAAGGCAAAGATTAACGCGCCGGCAAAAGAATCTCCCGCGCCAACCCGGTCGACAATATTGTGAATCTTGTAGCTGCAATAGTTGCCTTCACTGTCACAGGGCGCAAATACAGCCTTCTGCTGATCCTGAGTATACAGCATAGCTCCCCAGTTGTTGTGGCTTGCAGAAATACTTTCGCGTAATGTGATCGCCACCTGTTTTACATTGGGAAACTGCTGTGTGATCTGTTCGGCCACCGCAATGTAGCCTTGAACATTTAATTCGCCCGCGTCTACATTTGATTCAGGCGCTCGAATCCCTAACGACAGATCCGCGTCTTCTTCATTGGCAATCACGACATCCACATAAGGGACCAGAGATCGCATTGTTTCTTTTGCCAGCTCAACCGGTTTCGTTCCGCTTTTCCAGTTCCAGAGTTTTTTCCGAAAGTTCAAGTCGCAGGAAACCGGCACGCTTCTCTTGTGAGCCTCCTGCACTGCCTTCAGAGCAAGTGCTGCCCCTGATTCACTGATCGCAGGTGTGATTCCTGTAATATGAAACCAGGTAGCCTCTTCAAAAACCTGACTCCAGTCAAATTCTTCTGGAGTTGCTAACGCAATCGAACTGAATTCACGATCATAAGTTACCGTCCCTCCGCGCTGATTTGCTCCCGTCTCCACAAAATAAATTCCAAATCTACCTTTTGAACTGCGCTGGATCAGACTGGAATCAACGCCTGTCTTATTTACTTCCTGTACGAGAGAATCGGTAATGGCGTTGTCTGGCGATGCCGTTACAAATGCAGAAGCGCCTCCCTGCAAGGCAATGGAGACGGCAACATTCAGTTCACCCCCCCCAAATGTGGACTCAAGTATGCCGGGAACTGACTGGCTGATTCTCAAATGGTTTTGTGGGGCCAGCCTTAACATAACTTCACCAAATGTAACTACTCTCACAAGACACCTGTAATACAATGAACGAAAAAATTGGCGTTTTTGAACAGTACTTCAGCTTACACTGGTCTGATCAATCATTCCAGCTATCGGGGATTTTCAAGACTGCCACAAAGCAAGATAACATGAAATCGAAACAGTAATTGTATCAACGAATTCTCAATGTCCATGAGTGCTGACCTTTCCGGATTCTTGAATTATTTTCAACTAATCCGACAGGGTATGCCAGACAGTTGTCATACCCCTGTACTAAGATCTGCTATTCACTTGCTTGGACTATTGAAAATTGTTTAATTGAGATACAGGTGGCGGCAGTTTCGTCTAGCCCGTTCAGGGACAGAGATGGAGATGGACGGGGTTGCCTGCATGGAACTGCCGCCCCGCTGTTTTCAGAGAAACTTTGTCGCTTACCAATTGACGTGTACCGCTGTCTAAAAACAAAACTTAATTAACAGGAGGGCTTCCACCGAAATAATATTTCTCCAGGTTCAGACACACAAACTCATTTTGACTCCAAAATAAAATCCAAATAGAGTGTGGCATTGCCATTGTTCCTCTCAAAAGGAAATCGCCACTATGCAGCAAAATGAAATGGAAGTATTCTGTCCCTCGTGTGATTATAAAATTAAACCTCAATTTGGAATCTACAAGTCAGGTCAAAAAACTTCACTGGAATTTCAATCCCGTCGACTGGGATGTTCTATTGAATGCCCGTGCTGTGGCAATCTCTTCATCCACAAAATCTATCAGGATGATAAAAAAGTTTCGTGAATTCTAACTCAGAGTATCTGAGTCTCAATATTTCACGATGCATTGCAAACTGAACAGCAAAGCGCCAATTACACATCCATAGCAGAAGAGCACCAGTACCCTCTGAGGCTTTTGTCGATGGCGTGAGAGGGGTTTTGCGAAACTGATCTGAAGAATCAGCTTTGCACAGGTAAATGCCACTATCGTCGAAGAGACGATCAGCACGAGACAGAGCCCCAGATAACCCGCATGTACAATTGCCATCGTACCCTTTGATGCCTCTTGATGAATTTCAAACAGCCCCAGTACCGTCTGCCAGTTCATTTGAAAGACAGCTGACCCGGGAACCCCCATCAGCAATGCGAGTAATATGACAGCAGCGCTGCCTGACAGTCGCTGGTCAATAAGAAATCCCTGGAGCTGGTCCGGAAAAACGATTGGTGACCGACATCGCCCGACACTATCCAGAAAACAGGCCATTCCAATTATCGCCAGCCAGATGAAACACTGTTCCGGCAAGTAGAGCTGCATCGCCTGCTTGATGGATACTGTTTCAGCGTCTATTGATTCATGCCTCCACTTCCAGCATACAGCAGAGAACAGCGCCAGAAAAACGCCGGTGCTCTGAATGGCGAGCAAATGCAGGATCCCTTTCCACTCTTTCTCAATCAGCAGTAGCCCCGCCGAGCTTGCAAGTATGATCAGGGACAGAAAAAACAACAGCTGCTCTACAGATGCCAGATTAGCAACCATAATCTGGCTGACAACCAGCATGAGAAATGATAAGCCGGCAGCAATCGGTAGCAGGAATGTCATAATAGACTGTAAATGCGAAGTTTCCTTCAACAGCAGTCGGTTCTGAAAATGAAAGGGCAGCAGTCCGACCCGGAAAACGGCTCCCGAGATAATCAAGATCAACCCCAGCATCGCAGAATAATCATTTAATAACGATGCCTGACTCAATCCTGTTGTTTGCAGATTTTTTTGAATTCTCCCCAGATCTGTTGAGTCAGCGGCAGTCGACAGCAAGACCACACCAGTCAGCAGAATAACAGTTAATGGAAGAGTGGACTTGAGCTGTTGCAGGAATGCTTCCTGCCGCTTCTCTCTATCCATTCCCCTGATCAAAAGCAGGTAGTTCAGGCAGAGTATTAGCTCAAAACAGATTACCAGAAAAAAAAGATCATTCGCCATGCGATATTTCGTTCCAGGCATCATGAATCGGGCACAACTGCACTTATTTCTGAACCATAGCCCTGTTCAGGATATCTGAATGAGAACCTTTCCGGATTTTCCAGTGCGTTCCGCTTCGGTCACCGCTTCTATCACTTGATCCAGGGGAAATACTTTGCCAATTTCAGTTGCCAGCACACCATTGCGTATGAAGCCGGTTAACTTTGAAACGAGTCTCAGCTTGGCAGGCAGTGACAGCGATTCCATGTAACGTGCCAGCCAGAATCCTTCAAGAGTGGCACCATTGCGAATCAAATCGCGTGACATAAAATCGAGTGGGGTTCGATCCAGTGATCCATATACAATCATCCGGGCACGCTCACCCAGAATCCTGACAATAGTTGAAGCGGTCTTACCTCCCACCGCATCGATGGCATATTTCACGGTTTCGCTACCCAGATGTTTTCTGATCTGATCGACTAAAATCCGTTCATTGTCATGTTCTGCATTGAATACAACCACATGGTTAGCACCGGTTTTTTTCAACTGCTCCGCCTGATCATGGCGTCTGACAATATTCAACGTCTGAAATCCATAAAGATTCCCCAGACGCACGACCATTTTTCCTACAGCAGAAGCGGCTGCCGTCTGCAGTAGCCATTCTCCCCGCGGAACATCTAATAATGATTTGACCAGCACATAGGCGGTCGCAGGATTGACAAAAAATGTTGCCGCTTCTTCCAGGGTGAGACGGGACGAAACCGGTATGACATACTCACTGGGGACAACTACTTTTTCTGCCCAGTTACCAGTTCGACGATTCAGAACAACAACTCGCTTGCCTTTAAACAGAGCGCCTCGTAATCCACCCCCGCTGGCTTCAACCACTCCTACACCTTCAAAACCCGGAGTGGCTGGCAGAGAGGGACGTGAGGAATAGCCCCCGCGAATATTCAGCAGATCAGACGGATTAACAGGGCTGGCCAGCATGCGAACCAGAACCTCACCTGCTTTGGCAACGGGCTCTTCAGTCTCACAGACCTTGAGAACTTCTGCCGGTTCTCCGAATTGCTCAAAGCGAATCATACGCATAGACTGAATCTTTCACTGTTCAGGGGCTCAACTGAAATGAGAGTTTAGCAGGTTGAACTCATTTCCAGCAAGCTGACATCAACTTCAACATCGCGAAATCACAAACCCGAACGTGAATCAGTCCTTGCCACCATTCAGGCAACAAGGACTGATTCCATCTTCAAAATGGATTCTGCTTTCTCTTCAATTGACTTACAAATTTAACCGTACCTTCTCTGTGTTTCTCAGTTCGAAGCGCCTGCGTCTGGCTACCTGATCTACGAAACTTAAAAAAGGATTGCTGTTAAACCTGGCTATAGTTCAGTTCTTTGTCCGAGAACTGAAATTTGAAACTCCTGAAGCAGTTTGAGTTGGACGGGCCGGTGTCTGCTGCGCTGTGTCTTGAGGCTCTGGAGTTGAAGAACGTTTCCAGTTATCTGTTGACCAGTGAGGATAGTACTGCACAACACTGCTGCCCAGATCACTCAGGATCTCATGAAACTTTTTAGTAGTGATCCGCTGATTAGGAATCACACGCTGCAACACGAACCGACGGTTACTGGAAATGTAAGCGAAAAACTTTCCGTTACCCATGCGGTCATTGTCTGACAACAGACGTAACATCGCAGTACGTGGAACATCGGCAGCACTGCGAGGCAGGGGATCCAGCCACGCCATGACCCACACCCATTCGCCGTTCTCACTCAGAACGGCAGACATGGAAAGTTCCCATTCTTCTTTGTTCTGATTAGCCTTGAACTGAAAGTCATACCGCTTTTTTGTTTTGGTCGCGTTTAATCCCATTGCTTTCAACAGGTTTCCCAACTGCTCTTCTGAGAGTTGACCTGGCAGCTCCGGATTGGTTGTCACTGCCGGTTTTGTGGGAGCAGGCTGCTGTGCATTAACGCCAGCACCCAGAAAAGCCATCGCTGACAAAACAGCCAACAGACAACCTACAACAATCCATCCGCGAAACGTGATTTTCATTTTGAAGACACTCCTTTGTCACTTCAATGCTCTTGTGTTGACGCATGTCTACCTGAGTTCCATCTGCAGGCTGACCGGTGACTGCTCGGCAGCGCCGGTGACAGTCGGAGGGAGGATCTAGTCTCC
>JAGQQP010000230.1 GCA_020426085.1 Planctomycetaceae bacterium
GATCTTTGCATCTTCAGCGTTCATCAGCTGGACAATTTCCAGACTGTTCATCGAATCAATCTGATCTGATGCCGGATTACGTTGTTCGGTGGTCAAATGCTCTAACATATTTTCGTCGGAATCCGCTGTGAATCATTGCCGGGAGAGGAACATGTTCCAGATTTCAAAATCATCCCGGGCTGTCAAAAATAAAATCAGCCAGCTACTATGATAACCGGGTTCCTGAATCCTGAAAGGATAGAACCCACGATTCTGAATCAGTCTCGCTCGCTTCTGATCAGGTCCCCGTCTGTATTGGTCGTCCCACTCCCACAACCCAATTGATTTTCCAAAGATACAGGAGTCGCCGCAGTGAATATCGCCATCGGAACGACCGATATCATGATTCTGGTCCTGTATCTGCTGGCGGTCGTCCTGTTTGGTTCCTGGATTGGTGGCCGTCAGAAAGATCTCTCCGATTACCTGCTCGGCGGTAAAACGCTTCCCTGGTGGGCCATCCTGGGTTCAATTGTCGCCACCGAAACCAGTACCGTCACCTTCCTCAGTGTGCCAGGTATCGCGTTTGCGCCGGGTGGTAACCTGCAGTTTCTGCAACTCCCCCTCGGATATATTGTAGGTCGCTTCCTCGTCATCCTGTTTCTGCTCCCCCTCTATTTTCGTGGCGAAATCTACTCGGCGTACGAAGTCTTCAAAAATCGATTCGGGGGGACGACCGAACGGGTCTCCTCACTGACGTTTATCGTCATGCGGACACTCGCCGATGGTCTCAGACTTTATCTGACCGCCCTCGTACTCGAAAAAGTGGTCGGCATCCCACTCCCCCTCTGCGTGGTCGTCATCGGAATTGGCACCATCATCTACACCTGCATGGGCGGTATGAAGTCGGTCGTCTGGAATGACTGTCTGCAGTTCGTCATTTATATCGCCGGTGCGGTCTTTGCTTTCGCTGTGATTATCAATGACCTGCCGGAAGGCTGGAGCAGTTATCAGCAGTACGCGGCTGCCAACCAGAAATTCACGATGTTCGATTTCCACTGGAACCTCGCGAAGAGCTACACCTTCTGGGCCGGCCTGGTGGGGGGCATGTTCCTCTCCATGGCGACGCACGGAGCCGACCAGCTCATGATCCAACGTTACCTCGGTGCAAAGAATCAGAAGGATGCCGCCAGAGCACTGGGATTCAGTGGCTTTCTCGTCCTGGCTCAGTTCGCACTGTTTCTGCTGCTGGGCGTCGCACTCGCCGCATTCTACGCAACATTTCCTCCGTCAACTCCTTTCGAGAAACCGGACGAAGTCTTCGCCTCTTTCATTATCGACCACCTGCCCGTCGGTGTAAAAGGGCTCACTCTGGCCGCCGTCTTCGCTGCAGCCATGTCGACACTCTCCAGCTCACTCAGTTCCACCACCAGCGCTCTCGTGAATGATTTTTATCTACCCCTGACTTCGACCCACAAGCAGCAGTCCGAACTGGTCAGTCTCAGCCGCATTTTCACCGCCTTGTTTGGCTGTGCTCAGATCGCGGTCGGCATCGCCAGTCAGTCCATTTCCAGCAGCGTGGTCGGCAGCGTTCTCGCGATTGCCGGTATTTCCACCGGGCTGATTCTGGGCATCTTCTTTCTGGCGACCTTCAGCAGGCAGGCTTCACAGGCGTCCGCCCTGTTGGGCTTTGTCATCGGCCTCTCAGTCGTTTTATACGTAGCTTTCGCCATGAAACAGGAAGTCGCCTGGCCCTGGTACACGTTGATCGGCGCGACCACCGTATTCGTCGTCGGCATTCTCAGCAGCCGATTTCTGCCGCAGAATCAGCAATTACCGATCGCAGAGTAACCCTGCTTCTCTGCTACTGCCCGCGCCAGAGAATCTGGTCGGAAATCTCCAGCCGCTCCTGTGCGATCGCAATCTCATTTTTGAAACGCCGCGCATCGACGGGATACCCCTTCGTCGGCTTCAGGTCTGCCACATGCTCACACCAGTACTGATTGAACTGTTCCATCATCACTTCCCGCGTGTACTTGCACACCATCGACGAGACCGCCACCGGAAAGTGTTCCTCGGCCCTGGTCTGAAAACGGACCTCTGTATTACCGATTTTGTAAACGCTTCTCTGAGTCGATTCTTCGACGCGAAAAATCATCTCCCCGTCCAGAATTTCATCCAGAAATTCGTCATAGCGATTTCGTCCGCCATGCTTGTCCCCAATGATCAACGTCGGCTCAGAACTTTCCCGGTCCCAGACACGCGTCAGCAGATTCATACACAGCCGCGTCAGCATCACCCCTTTGCTGCCATACTCGCTGCACAATCGATTGAACCGCTCGGGTAATACGATTTCCGAACAGATGCCCCGCAATTCGATGCCCGCCGACTCCAGTGCCTGCTGCAGACTCTGTCGAGATTCTTCTACCCCGTCCACATCAACCACCACAGGCAATTCATATCGACGTTCCCCGTTCCACGGTTCACTCTGAATTACTTCCAGATGTTCGGGAGACGCAATCAGCAACCGCCATAATTCTCCCAGCGAAGCCAGACGATCTGCCTGGTTGTGCAATTGCAGAAACGGCAGCGTTGAACGCTCGAGTGGTCCCAGCCCTGCAGTGGCGGAGTGTACCTGCTTGGAATCGGCGACATGCAGATGTCTGGAATTCTTGCGAGGTTTGGTTTGCGAAACCACTGAATCCAGTGCCGGCCAGAAATCGAACTGTCGCGGATCATCGGGGACTTTCCACAAGCTGGCAGTGATGACCAGTGGCCCCAGATTGGGACCATAACCAGCTTCATCCATGCCGATGATCAAACCCATTTTCAACCACTGTCTGCTCAAGGAACGCGTTGCAGAGAATTTGTCTCCGCCGAATAATATCTTTGAGCATAATAGGTCATTCACCCCGTCAGCGAAACGATGACCACCCGCCAAAAACGAAATTGCATTGATTCCCGGCCAGCGACCATTTATTCAAAACGAATCAGACCGAATGTATCGGGCCGCGGTTCAACCGTCAGCGGATGATTCCAGCCTTCCAGTCCGATTGCAGGCAGAATTCGTACGACAGACAGTCCCCACGTACTCCGCTTCAAACGGGTTGAAGGTGCCAGCTCGGACAGGGGAATCGCGATCTCGGTCCGCCACGCCTGCTGATCCTTTTCCCGCGCGACATACCAGCGAGGATTCCAGCTGCGATCGATCCAGCAGCGATCACTGGTCCAGCCCCGATGATCAATTTCCATCTGGTAATACGTGGTGTAATCCCGGTCGATGTCAAATGCCAGCGACAATCGATCCTGCAGCTTCAGATCGGCATCATACGTCCGACCGGTATCGGGAGCCGCCGGATAATCGAGTCCCGCTTTGATCGGAATACTCGCCGCGATGTAAAGATTTTCATTGTCGTAAGACAGCAGCACAAATGGCCGGTCCAGCACATCAGCGCCGGCATCCGCTTGATTCACCTTCCCGACTGCCGGTTTCTCTGTCAGCGTCAATTCCTCAGCGGCCTGCCAGCATTCATCCGACAGCAGACCATCTAATACAGGTCGTGTTTTCGTAAAGCGACACAGATACACGGGGCGTGGCGGTGTACTCGCCGGATGCAGTAACCAGTTCTCCGCTTTGGCAATGTTCCGCCACGCTTCATTCGCCTCCGGTTTGTGGTAATTATAAAAGATGTCATCCGCTTTGCCGTGTGAACCAATCAGCCGATACAGCGATGCCAGCGGAATCTGTACTTCGGGCGTTTCTAAAAACGCCGGTGCATACTTCTGAAACCATTCGACGGCGGACAGTGCCTGCTTCTTCCAGCTCTCTGCATTCTGCGTACTCCAGTTCTCGGGTGCGCCGGTATTGATCTGCCCCACCTGTCTCACCGTCTCCAGTGAAGGGGACGGTAACTGCTCGGAAAACTGAAACGCATTGCGAACCGGACTTCCTGCCTGTGTGGGATTACTCGTCGAACGCGTCCGTTCCACAGGTACACCCCGATTGCGCTGCCACGCGATTTCTTCACTTGACCAGAGCTGAAACAGCCACAGCATTCCCCGCACCGCTTCCGGCTCACGCGGGAACTGTTCCACCAGCTCCTGGTAGGTTGCTTCTGCTTTTACCAGGTCATAGCTGGCCACATACTGCTGCGCCAGTTGTTCCAGCTGCAACGCCGCCTGGCGACGGGAGAGTCCCTGCGTAATCGTTTTTAAATGCGACATCAGCTGCGCGGAAAACAGCGGGTCATCAATCAGCTTCGCCGCCATCGCTCTGATGTTCCTCTGACGCTCGGCCAGCTGGCGGTTGCGTTCTTCATCGTCCGCATTGATTTCATTCAGCATCCGGCGGGCATCCGATCCCGGCGCGAGGCCGATTCCGGCAAACAGGCTTCCACCCGTAATCGCAGGCTGCTCACCCTGCTCAACCTCAACCAGACGATAGACGCTCCGGGCAGCTTCGGAACTCAGTTCTTTCCCCAGGATCTGCTTCCCGGTCGCAGACACCGTTGATACCGTCGTCCCCAGTCGTGGCAGATATTCGTCCGCTTCCACAGACACATTTCCTGAACTCCCTGCCGGCAATCGCAGATAGACTTTCTTGACCTTCCACGGCCCCAGGCCAGCCTGTTCGCGATGCTCGATATAACGCGTTGGATCGGCGGCATAACGCACGGCCTGCAGCATCGCATCTTTCATCAATGTCGAAGCCGCATCCTTTCCCACCGGCTGATCCAGAATCAGAACTTCCGGACGCCACGTCCGCAGTTGTGCGACAAAGCGACTCAACGTGACCGACGCCAGCCGCCCTTCTGTATGCCGGTTCCACTCCTCAATCAGGCGATCTGCATTCTGTTCCAATTCAGGAATCTGCACTGGAAAGCGCCAGTCCATACTTCCCACACCGCCCCCCACACTGGTGACGGCTTCATTCAGACGTAAATCCAGATCAGCATGCTTCTGTCCCTCAGAACCCAGATCGCGACGAATCGGCAACACCACCAGACTCCGATACCCCTGATCGCCGGCATACTTACTCAACAGATCGAACGAAACCTGCTGCGGCTGGGCATGCACGCACATGAAAGCCACACGACGCGGAGCTGCATGATTTGATCGCCATGTCCGCCCGCCATCATCGGTCGAAAGAATTGTTCCCAGTGCACCGACGGCGTACCCGTTCTGATCGTCAACAAAATCTATCGACGCCAGCGGCGCACTCTGGCCGGTCCACTGCTGCCGCCATGAACGCCCGCGATCATCCGAATGCCAGATCACCGAACCCGGATCACCGGCAACCCAGATCCGTTCGCCGCGCACTTCGACCGTTTTGAAATCAGTAAAATCTTTCAGTTGATCGGGCAGCGCCGTTTCCGGCATCTCCCAGACGATCCCCCGGTTCTCCGATTTTCTCAACAGCGCCCCGTCGCCGACCATCCAGCCAGCTCCGGTCATCGGTACCTGGACATCCTGCAGCCCGCGTAACCCCTGTGGCGGAAATCGGGGAGGCAGCACTGCCCCGCCCCCCACCAGCGTCAGCCGTCCCTGTGAGCCGGCGACCAGTCCGGTCTCGACATCAAAAAACGCGGCGCTGCGATAACCGGTCGACTCGTATCCGGTCACATCCTGCCAGGTCTGTCCACCGTCTGTGGTTTTGAAAACTCCTGTCGCATGCTGCACCGAACTGTCGCCGATCACCACGCCTTCATCCATCCCGAAAAAACGCACGTAATGCAGTCGAGGTAAGCGTTGCTGCACCAGTTCCTGCCACGTCTTGCCTCCATCTTTTGTATACAGCAGCACGCCCTGATTCAGATGCCCGTACGCAGCGGTCCCCCCACCTGCGATCCAGCCAATCTGGTTCGTCAGAAAGCAGATGTGCCTCAACGGACAATCCACGGGACTGGCTACAAACTGCCAGGTGCGGCCCCCATCCTCGGTTTTGCGAATCACGCCCCGGTCCCCCACGGCCCAGCCAGTATTTTTACCCAGAAACTGGACGGCATGTAGATTCGCATCGTCCAGCAGAGGCGAACCTGCAGACGGGGAGCGTGTGTCAGCAGACAGAGACGGCTGATTCAGAAAGAAACCGGACAGGAAGAGCAATCCCCACAGCAGATAGTGCACCGGGAGTTTTTCATTCTTTCGGGTTTGAAACAGCATCGGACATCCTTGTTCGAATAAAAACACGTCACAGAGCAGCGGGCCAAAGCTGCAGACCAGAGCAGTTCCACTGCCGGGCCTCCGTTGCTCTTGAATTCGGGACTGTACAGTCTACAAAAAATGCAGATTTTAAGGGAGAGGAAGTTTAAACGCATTACAGGAGCATTTTCCTGAAATCCCGGTCATTTCATCCCCAGATTGCCATCCACTTCCCTTGATGGCCCTCCCCGGATTGTTATACTGGGAAATCCTCTTCATTGAGACCATTTTCAGTCATCCGTACAGGTGATTTGATTACAGTCACAAATGAGCCCAAGTGGCGGAATTGGCAGACGCGCTAGCTTGAGGGGCTAGTGGGGGTAATCCCCGTGGAGGTTCGAGTCCTCTCTTGGGCACTTTGATTTAAAAGGACTTAGGGCAATAGTGCCTTGGGTCCTTTTTTTGTGCGCCAGCCAGTAATTCGGATTCAGATAGATAGCCTAAGGAAGTTTTTCCAGCTGCTCTAAGGCTTGAATGGAAGCTTTATGGCCCTGTTCAGCTGCTTTACGGTACCACTCTGCTGCCTCGGTGAGATCCTGCTTAACCCCTGCGCCCTCTGC
>JAGQQP010000231.1 GCA_020426085.1 Planctomycetaceae bacterium
CCCGTGGTTTTTCAAAGGGGAGCGGTTTGCCGTCATATTTCTGAAGTTGCGGTTTATAATCGAACGTGTCCATGTGGGAGGGCCCCCCCTTCATGAACAGAAAAATAACCCGCTTGGCCCGAGGCGTGAAGTGTGGTTCTTTCGGCGCAAGAGGGTCATTCGATTTTGCTGCCTGGGCTTCGTCGTTCAACATGGAGAGTAAGGCGAGATTCCCGAAACCGACGGCTGATTTTTTCAGCAGTTCACGACGGGAATATAATGATTGAGGTAGGATACTCATAACGTGTCTCGATTGATGATTGAACAGTTTTCAGTTAGTTCTGGTTTTACATTCTGTTTATCGCAGATAGATAAATTCACTCGATGCAAAAATGGTCTGACAGAGCACCTGCCAGGAACGGGTGATTCGTTTCTCGGTATCAGCCTCGTTTGTCTGCAGTTCTTTTTCCAGTTCATCCAGGAAGTGCAGTGACTTGCTGATTTCCATCTCAGTTGGTTGTCGTCCATAAGATTTCAGGAACAGTTCATGAATCTTCTGCTCAGGCGATAACGCCGTCTGATGTAAAATGTTTTCGGCCATCCGGTGTGACGCCTCTTCCACCAGTTCGCTGTTTAACAGAAACAGAGCCTGTGGTGCGACCGTCGTCGAAGAACGATCGCCGTTCAAGACACTGGCATCCGAATAATCAAACAACATAAACATTCCATACAGGTGATTGCGGATCACAGGCAGATAAAGGGAACGTCGATTAAAATCATAAGTCACCCCATCTTTTGATTCGTGATTGAAGACGAACTCACGATTTCCGACACTCAGCAATGAGCCACCCAGCGACATATCCAGGCCATCACTGACAACGAGAATCGAATCGCGAATCGATTCCGCATCCAGGCGTCGTACATCCGCACGCCACATCAGCTTATTATCCGGATCGACGGCAGCCGCCTGTGAATTGAAATCGCTGCTCATCTGCCAGGTGTTGGAGAGTAGAATCAGACGATGCAGCTTCTTCAGTGACCAGCCTTCATCCATGAGCGTGCCGGCCATCCAGTCCAGCAGAGGCTGATTGGTGGGTTTGGCTCCCAGTTTTCCGAAGTTATCCGGCGTAGCAACAATTCCCTTGCCAAAGTGCCAGCGCCAGACCCGGTTCGCGATCACGCGTGAAGTTAACGGATGCTGTCTGCTGGTGAGCCATTCTGCAAACCTGAGGCGACCGCTCTGTTTTTCAGGAAACGGATCCTGTGGCTGCTGACTCAGGACAACAGGGACGTGGCGGGGCACAGTTTCCCCCAGCGTCAGATGACTGCCGCGAATATGAATGGGAACATCGGTGGTCTCCCGTTCGGCTGCTCCCATTGCTGTGGGAACTTCAGGCCGTTCTTTTTTCAGTGATGCAACCTGGTCGCGCAGCGCTTTCAATTTTGCCTGGACCTCTTTGGAATAAGAGGCTTCCGGCTTCTCGGGCAGTTTAAATTCTTTGCCCCCCTCTGTCTGGAGCCGTTCATTTTCTGATTTGACCAGCGCGGCAATTTGATCTTCTTCTGCCTTGATCTTCTGATCCCAGTCTGCCTGTTCTTTCAGTTCTGCTTCTGTCGCGAGCGAGTTTTCGTTCCAGCGGCCAATAGTCTTGTAACTCTCCATGATTTTGGTGCTTTTCAAGATCCCCGCCAGACCATAATAATCGTTCGCTGAAATTGGATCGAATTTGTGATCATGGCAACGGGCACAGCCGAGTGTCATGCCCATCAGCGAGACGCCAATAGTATTGATCTGCTCGTCGATGATGTCCATTTCCATTTTGGTTTTATCGACTTCGGCTAGAACTTTCGGACCTAATAACAGGAAACCCGTGGCTGTCAAACGCTCATTGCGTTCGACAACATCTTTTGCTGGCTCCAGCAAATCACCGGCGAGCTGCTCTTTGAGGAATAGATCGTAAGGCTTGTCTTTATTCAACGCATTCACGACATAGTCGCGATATTTCCATGCGGTCCCATACGCCACATTCTCGTCCAGGCCATTTGAGTCAGCATAACGGGCAACATCCAGCCAGTGGCGCGCCCAGTGTTCGCCGTAGTGGGGTGAAGCCAGCAGACGATCCACCACCTTCTCAAAGGCATCGGGCGAAGAGTCGTTCAGAAAGTTTTCGATTTCCTGTGGTGTCGGAGGCAGGCCGGTCAGATCAAAGGTCGTCCGCCGAATCAGCGTTCGCTTGTCTGCCGGTCGCGCGGGAGTCAATCCAGCCTGCTCCAGCTGATGCAGGACAAACTGATCGATGGGATTTTTAACCCACGATTTTTGTTTGACTTCTGGCAACGCCGGTTTTTTTACCGTCTGGAACGACCAGAACTCACGTTCTTTTTCCAGATCGTATTTCCCTTTGTCGCTGGGGGCACGTAGCAGACTTAAATCGGCGTTGGGATAAGGCGCGCCCATCTTCACCCAGTTGGTCAGATCGGCGATTTCCTCTTTACTCATTTTTTCTTCGGGAGGCATCTGCAAATCATTCGACTGATAGTTGACCGCCATGATCAACAGGCTCTGCTCCGGTTTGCCGGGAACGAGCAATGAGCCGGCCTTACCCCCCTGGGCAATGCCTTTGAATGTATCAACGCGCAATCCGGATTCCTGTGTATCCTCGCCATGACAGTCATAGCAGTGCTTGATCAGCAGGGGGCGGATCTTCGCTTCAAAGAACTGAATCTGTTGCTGGTCGGGAGCTTTCTCAGCAGCCTGCAGTGGAGAGAGACTCACTGCTGCGAGAACGATAAATACTCCGCATGAACCCTGTTTTAAGAAAGCACAGAAACAATCTCGTAAACGAGCAGACATCTTCATGATTTTTCCCAGCAGTTTCAGGTAGGAACCACACATTGAATCAGTGGAGCGAGAGTCTCTCACACCAATAATGAGCGGCTATTGAGTGAAGGTAAGAACTTTTGAAGAATGAGCTTATGTCTTACCTTTATTATATGTCCTCAGGTCCAGAAGTCAGCAAAAATACTGACTTAAAACAATTTCTCAGCGACTTTTTAAACATCTGACAGCCCTAAACCACCTAATTCCCAACATAACTCTTCGCAAGTGCGTGATTCAGTTCACTCAGAAACGTCTCTACATTTTCCATCGTATTATAACCATGCCAGGCCACACGGATGCGTCCGGCGTGATACATGGGGTGAATTTGTTTACTGTGCAGATGCTGATAAATGCGTTCCGCTTCGGGATGACGAAACGCGATAATTCCCGCCAGTTGTGCGGGATCGCGAGGCGAAATTAACTCAACGGATGCCTCTTTCAGCCCTTCCAGACAGGCTTCCACCAGTGGTGTTGCTGCGCTATTGATCGCATCGACTCCGGTCGTAGTAATGTAATCCAAGGCTGCTCTGATGGCATAAACGGCAGGATAATTAGGCATCCCGACCGTAAAGCTGGCAGCACCAGGCAGGCTTTCCGCCCCTTCAAACCGTTGATCGCCAAATGCGTCTTTGAGATTGAACCAGCCGCCGGCAGGAACCGTCCACTCCCGGGCTTTAGCAGAAGGGACACCGACCAGTCCTCCGCCATGTGAAGCGAGAATCCATTTATGCGTACTGCTGACAATCAGATCAATGTCCGTCAGATCGAGCGGAATCCGGCCCAGAGCCTGGGTCACGTCCAGAGCAATCAGAGCAGAAGAGTTCGCGCGGATCGTCTGAATGACATCCTGTAGCGGAATTTTATATCCATTGAAGAAACTGACCAGCGAAATACTGACGACACGGGTTTTGTCACTGAGTAACGACTGCAGATCGTCGAGATGCAACTCCCAGTCGCGCGACTTCCAGACTTTTACAGTCGCCGGGCAACTCTGCTGCAGGCCAAAGGTATAGCTGGCAGGAAAATCGAGATCGCTGACAATGATTTCATCACCGGCTTTCAGTTGCAGCGCCTGGTAAGCAAGATTGAAAGCTTCTGAACTGCAGGAGCAGATACTGACTTCATCAGAACTCAGCCCATACATTTGAGCCAGCAGATCTTTGGCAGCGTCCCACTGGGCTTCATGCAGTTTTCTGCCATCCATCCCCAGCAGTTTATCCTGAAAATACTGCTGAAATGCGGCTCCGACAGCTAATGGGGGAATCCCTTCTGCCGCCGTATTTAAATAGACGCGTTCCCCTAAACTGGGAAAATCCTGATCTCGCGTTGACTGATCTAACATGAAAACTCCGTTTGATTCACCCGTTAATTTTATTTGCCGCCAGCAGCAGGGACATCCTGTTGACTGATCGTGGTCGGCCCGAACTCACTGGAAATCGCCTGCGAACACTCCAGCATGGCAGCGGAAATCCGGACACTCTCATCCGCTTCCCCCACCCGCAAAATATGGGAAACGCATAAGACGGCCAGCAGTCTGCCATCCGCGCCGAGAATTGGTGTTGCTGTGTCCTGGACGCCGACAATCAGCGTACTTTCCATCGTACGGAAACCGGACTGCCTGATGCTGGCAAACTCGCTTTCCCACTTCTGAATCTGTTCAGCCGGCTGGTCTGACTGCTCCCAGTATTTCTGACGTTGATCGGCGGTATGAAACGCCAGCGCGACATGGCCGCTGTTGCGTTCGTGCAATTTGAAGCTGGCACCGATGCGGACTGCCAGGGAGACATCGGCAGCACAGTCTACACGGGCGATGACCAGCATCTTATTACGAACGACCAGATTCAGATGACACGATTCATTGAGTTCGTTGGTCAGCGATTCCATGTGAGGCGTTGCCCGGGCAATCAAAGCTTCAGTGCTGGCGTGTTTCGCTCCCAGCTCAAACAGCTTGGTACTCATGCGGTAGCCCTGATTGGCATCCCGGATCAGGTAACCCTGCTCATTCAGACAGGCCATGACCCGGAACAGCTCCTGTTTTGTGCGTCCCAGACGGTCTGCAATGTCCGTTAAAGAGAGGGGTTGAGAGATCCCGGACAGGAGCTCCAGTACTTCCAGACCCTTTTCCAGAGCCGGTACCCGGTACGATAATCTTGATTCGGTGCGCTCTAATGTTTTACTCATGAAATAAGATTTTACATATAAAACACCGCTCGTCAAGCACGAAATCCAAATTTACAAAATGGACCTATCCTCAAAAAATAAAACACCTTAGGTTACAGAAACCTGAGGTGCTTTACGGGAAATCTTTACTGGATCAGATGTGGTAGGTCGTCAGGGAACCGTATTCACAAGGTCTTCCACGAGCTTTTTGAGAACCTCGTGAGTCACTTGTAAATCGACCTGGGTTCGACCGGTCTGCCCTTTCTGCGACTCAAAGCGTTTGAGACTGAAATTGCCGTTCGCGTGGGAGGACAGAATCACTTCATAAAAGCGGGTGCCGGCCGGTTTCTGATCCGGAGGCGTCGATCGGATGAGCACTTGACCCGCATCTTCGTCGTATTCCAGGGGTCCAATATTCTCGAGCAGGTATGTGATCCGCTGGCAGAGCTTCTGCCCCCACTCTTTGAGTTTGTCGAATGTGGCCTGTGATAACGCAGGAACATTCACGCGGATTTCCTGAAAGGAACAGCTCATGGTATCGACGGAGGTAAAATCGAGCATCACCTCAATCTTACCTTTCGCAGCGAGCGTTACCGTGCGAGGCTGTGCAGAATGAAAGCCGACCAGTTGAATCAGTTCATGATTGAGTTGATTTAATACTGTCATAGGGAAATCCTCCCGACGAGGATCTTATTTTTTCTCTTTGGAGTTCGTGGAATGTTTTTTACCGTCATAGCTCAGAATCGTGGGGCGATCGTCAACGACAGTTTCGATATTCACGGGACGTTTCCAGATCGTATGCAGGTTGGCCAGTGTATCCTGAGCATAATCGAGTTTGAGTTCTACACCCAGATATTCATGCTCCAGGTAGAGTTCGCCCCGGTTCTTGTAGTTGGCATCCTGCACATAAATCACAGGACGCCCATGATTGCTCAGGCTGTTCAACAGCTGCTGCTTAATCTGCTGAAATTCTCGTGACTGAATTTCGTAGGTTTTATTGGAATCATTATAGGCAAAAGAAAACATCTTCTGCTTATAACAGAACTCGGGGGTCAGGAAGGTATCGATAAAGGTGATATCATTGTGAATCCGTCTGACCTCAAAGATCTTTTCGCGGCCCAGGCCCAGATCCTGATCCCAGTGCTCTTTCTTGTACATGTCGGTACAGTTCTCGTACTCCGGTCCGAACTGCCCCTTATTCCAGCGTTCTTCGATGTCTTTAAGCAGTTCAATTCCGAGTTTATACGGATTCAATCGATTCGGACTGGTTGCCATCGTGCCACTATGATGATCGGCATAGTTAATGAGCCCTGCATCGGTCAGACCGTGTCGCGTCATGATCGTCGAATGCCAGAAGCTGGCCCAGCCTTCGTTCATGATTTTGGTCTGTCCCTGCGGAGCGAAGTAGCAGGCTTCATCGCGAATGATGGTCAGCACATCCCGTTGCCAGTCTTCCAGGGGCGCATATTGTATGAGGAAATACAGAACATCCCGCATCCGTTCTTTGGGAAACTTGAGTTGATCAGAGAGTTCCCGCGCTTTCTGTCGTTTCTGGCTGGCTTCTTCCTCAAGCACATCTTCAGGATTGATATACCTGTCCATATAATACTTGGCAGGAAAACGTCCGCCGGTACTTTCTCTTTCTTCATCCGTACGTTTCTTTGTTTCTTCTTTCGTTTC
>JAGQQP010000232.1 GCA_020426085.1 Planctomycetaceae bacterium
GACTGGGGACCTGGAGGAATCCCAGCTGAATCGCACTTTGCTGCACAATGTTTCTACGTTGAAAGGAGACCAGCGGTATCCACGTACTGCAAGGCGGCGCCTTGTGCTGCCTGAAATCACTTTCCCCCTGCGAGTTGCAGGCAATTCGCAGGGAGTCCATCAAATCAGGCCGATCCAACGGACATCTGTCTTCGTCCGGTTTCTTGGGGTTTACGCTACCAGCGTTGGTGAATTAGCCGTTTTCCGGCTAACTCTTGCTTGGAACAGGAATCGAACCTGTAACAGCCAGATTAAGAGTCTGGTGCTCTGCCAATTGAGCTATCCTGAAATTGTCCGCATTCACTTAGAAACCTGACACGGCACGTACAGCATCAAACCGGACACGGTGACCTGCACGCCGCTGGACGAACGACGAACAATCGTTCCTGCATAGACAGCAGGAGGAACAGGAAGGTTCAGCAATCTCGCAGAGAAAAAGCAGTCATTGATAAAGCAGATGGAGCGTCAGAATATTCGAAGTGACGCAGATAAAGATCAGGGAGTCTGCTGCTCTTCATATTCTTTTATGGTCGCTTTGATTTCTTCCAGCAGCCTGCGACCCTCTTCGCCAGTCATCTCAATGAACTGTTCGCGGACGGGCTGACTCGCTTCGCGAAAAGCGGCGCGGGCTTCCGGCGTGAGTTCGTCTAGGATTTTCAGTTGGGGTCGGTTCTTACGAATCAGATTCAGTCGCTCACGGTTGAACTGCTTCTGTACGTCCAGAATGTAGCCGTTCAAATCGGAGACAACTCCCAGAACCAGCTGCTGTCGTTCCGGAGGGAGGGAGTTAAAAAACTCACGATTGGTGACAGCCGTGGTGATAAAGGGAGCGTGTCGTGCGAAGATCATCCAGTCGGTGACTTCATAAAAATTCATTTCCTGAATCGCGAAGACCGGATTCTCCTGACCGTCGATCATATTGAGTTGCAGAGCCGAATACACTTCAGAGTAAGGCAGGGGAGTCGGGCTCGCGCCATAAGCTTCATAAGCGGCCAGTAACAGAGGCGTCGTCATCACCCGCATCTTCACCCCTTCAAAATCTTCGGGAGTCTGGATGTCCTTCTTGGTCGTCCAGACCTGCCAGCCTTCGGAGAAAATCGAAAGCAGTTTCAGATCTTTACGGGCGTAAAGTTCATCAAAAGTTTCCTGCAATTTCGGATCTTCGTTGAGGACCTTGTTATTAATTTCGTCGTCATCGGAAAACAGAAAGTGGAGTAGAAAGACCTGGACTTCCGGAATCAGTTTCCCCAGATGGCCCGGCGAAGCCATGGCAAACTGAATCACCTCCATGTCGACGAGTTCGGTGATCTGGTCAGACGTCCCTAATGTTCCGTAGGGGTAAATCGTCACTTCAATTTTTCCTTCCGACCGCGTTTCAATCAGTTCTTTGAACTTGAGGGCGTATTGATGCTGCACGCTGCCGATCGTTTCTTCAATGGCAAAACGCCACTGCACCACTGGTTCGTTTGTGGAGGCGGCCCCTTGTGATTCACAGGCAGCAGGCAGAATGAGGCAGATCAGCAGGCCGCATAACTGAATCAGTTTGATATAGAATGTGCTGTGCATCGTCGGTACCTGTCTGATCAGTGAAATGCCAGATCGCGTAGAAACAGAGAAATGGCAGGGAACGCAATCAATAACACACCTGCGAGCAGCAGGATGGCAATAAACGGGGGGGTGCCTCGAATGACTTCCAGGTAAGGTCGGCGGAAGACCGCGATCGCCGTAAAAATATCACAGCCGAACGGAGGCGTGGCCGAACCGATCGCGACCTGCAGGGTGACAACGATACCGACCAGCACCGGATCAATTCCGGCAGCCGCTGCGACAGGATGGAAAATGGGAGTCAGAATCAGGATGACCACAATCGGGTCGACGAACATGCAGCCGATGAAATAGGCGACGGCGATCGTCAGCATAATTGTCCAGTATCCGGATTCGGGAGTCAGTCCCAGCCATTGATTGATGAGGGCATCAGGCAGTTGAGCAAATGAAATCACCCAGCTGAAGCCCGCACCAGCACCTACCAGGATAAAGACGACTGCAGTGACCAGGCCCGTTGAAAGAGCGATGTCGGGAATGTCTTTAAGCGAGAGATCGCGAAAGCAGACAATTTCTAAAATGCCGGCATACAGCACAGAGACGGCGGCGGCTTCCGTCGGGCTGAAGATACCGGAATAGATGCCTCCAATAATGATCAACGGAAATCCCAACGGGAGCAATGCTCGTTGAATGGCGGTGCGTCGTTTTGCAGAATCCGCTTTGGGTTGCCGGGGGATCTGCATCCGAATGGAGGCAATCCAGCAGTAAATGCAGAACATCAGCAGTACCAATAAACCGGGACCGATACCGGCGATAAACATTTCACCGATGGACGTTCCCGAGACAACGCCATACACAATCATGCCGATGCTGGGGGGGATCAACAGGGCAATGTCGCTGGCATTGATGATTAGCGCAGTAGTGAAGGAGTCGGGATAGCCGGCTTTGAGCAACTGTGGTCGCAGGGGACCGCCGATCGCGACAACAGTCGCCTGGGTTGAACCGGACATCGCACCAAACAGGGTACAGCTGATGGCACTGGCGATGGGCAGGCCGCCTCGCAGATGGCCGACAAACGCAGTCACCAGGTCAAGTAACCGATTGGCCGAGTTCCCGCGTGTCATGATATCGGCAGCAAAAATAAACATGGGAACGGCGATCAACGCTGCCGGCTTGATCCCGCCAATCATCTGCTGTATCAGCACTGCCGGAGTCGCATCGGGATGAAACACAAGCAGAACCGCCAGCGCTGCGACGATGAGGGGCACCTTCATCGGAAAGCCCAGCATCAGCAGTACAAGCATGATTCCCAGAATGAGTAATACTTCCACGCCGTTAGCTCCTCATGGTGTTAATCATGTCAGAGTTCTCCTACCACCGTGGTTTCATATTCATCCTTCTGGGTATAGGAAATATAGACATCGGGGGACGTCAGGTTGCGCATCACGGTCAAGCCATACTGAATGGCTGACAGCAGCAGACCCAGAGGGACGAACAGGTAAACCAGGTACAGGGGAACCTGCAGGACGGGAGAAACGGTCTCGAGAAAGCGGACCGTGGAAATATATTCGAACGCATAACAGGCGAGAATTAGCATCAAGACAGCGGTCAGTCCGCTGATGACAATCATCAGGATTTTACGCCAGCGCTGATTGAGCTGATCGTAAAACGCCGTCATGCGAATGTGGCGTCCGCGACTGGCGGCGTAGCTTAAGCCGACAAAGGTGACAATGATGATCAGGAACTGGGAGAGTTCCCCGGTAAAGGAGACGCTGAAGCCGAGCACGGCCCGGCAGAACACATTCCCGATGGAAAGTGCTGCAATCGCTATGATCGACCAGGCCAGCAGGAAGGCTTCGATTTTATGAATCAGTTGAAAGAGGCGATTCATCAGCGTCTCTTTCTGAGATTCATGATACGAACCATACAGAAGCCTGCAGGCTGCCTGGGAATGCGGAATAGATTGTGCGACATCAAATGAACTCTCTGGGTTTCATTGTGCTGCTGAATTCACGTGAGGCGATAAATTCAATTCAGGCATCGCTGCCAGCGGCTGCCGGATAGACACCGTTTTCGTCATGCACTTCCTTACCTGTTACTGGCGGGTTGAAGACACAGATCATGCGTAATTGTGTCTTTGCCCGCAGCAGGTGGCGGTCGTGTTCATTCAACGCGTACATCATGCCTGGCTGGATAGGGTAAGTCGGTCCATCGGGAATCAGTTCGATTTCCCCTTCCCCTTCAATGCAGTACACCGCTTCCAGGTGATTCTGATACCAGATTTCGGTTTCCGTTCCCGGATGAATCAATGTGTCGTGCAGGGAAAATCCCATCTTGTCACCGGCCAGTAATAAACGGCGACTGTTCCAGGTTTCCGCTTGCACATCCCGCTCTGTTCCGAGAATGTCCTCCAGTTGTGTAACGATCATGGTCTCACTTTTCTATCTATCTTGTATGAATTATTCTGGCCGAATGTGATTCGAAACGACTGATCTCAATTTGAGACCAGTCCCAGTTCTTTAATCACCTTTTCGTCGTTGAGCACTGCTTTGAAGCAGTCGGCAACGATATCCAGGCCTTCGAGCAGCAGGTCATCTTCAATGGTCAGTGGAGCCAGGATTTTTAAGACATGGCTGTCGGTACCGCTCGTTTCGATGATCAGGCCACGCTTAAATGCTTCGGCACTGATCATGTCCGGCAGTTGTGGGTATTCCGAACAGGCCAGGCCCCAGATCATCCCGCGGCCCCGTACTTCCAGGTGCATTTCCATCGTTCTGTCGGCAATTGCCTGGAGACGACTTTCAATCAGGGTGCCTTTGCGTTTGACTTCACGCGCCAGGCGGTAGTCGCTCCAGTAAGTTTCGATCGCTTCCGCAGCAGAAACAAAGGCGAGGTTGTTTCCACGGAATGTACCGTTGTGCTCACCCGGTTCCCACTGATCCAGTTCGGATCGCATCAGTACCAGTGACATGGGTAGGCCATAGGCGCTCAGTGATTTGGAGAGTGTGACAATGTCGGGAACAATGCCGGCCTGTTCAAAGCTGAAGAAACTTCCCGTGCGGCCACAACCGACCTGAATATCATCCACGATCAGCAGAATGCCATGTTCCTGGCAGAGTGTTTCGAGCTGTTGCAGCCATTCGAAGCTGGCCACGTTCACGCCCCCTTCACCCTGAACGGTTTCCACAATCACAGCAGCCGGCAGATCTAAACCGCTGCTGTTATCTTTCAGCAGGGCTTCGAAGTATTCCAGCGTGTCGATGTTGTCACCCAGGTAGCCGTAATAAGGCATGAAGGTCACATTGTTTAAAGGAGTACCCGCGGCATCGCGAAAATGGCTGTTACCGGTCGCGGCAACAGATCCAAGGCTGACGCCATGAAAACCATTGGTAAAGGAAACGACGTTGGTGCGTCCGGTCACTTTGCGTGCCAGCTTGAGGGCTGCTTCAACAGCGTTGGTACCGGTGGGACCAGTGAACTGGACTTTGTAATCGAATTCGAGTGGAGAGAGGATGTATTTTTCGAAGACTTCCAGGAAGCGCTGTTTGGCATCGGTGTGCATATCAAGACCATGCAGCAGACCGTCACGTTCCATGAATTCCAGCAGTTTCTTTTTCAGGACTGGATTGTTGTGGCCATAGTTTAATGTACCAGCTCCGGCGAGGAAGTCGATATATTCGTTTCCTGCTTCATCACGTAAAGTCGCATTGTTGGCTTTCGTAAAGGTTGTCGGGAACGAGCGGCAGTATCCCCGGACATTCGATTCGAGTCGGTTGAATATAGTCATAATACTTGCGTTTTCTCTCCATAAGAAAGTTCGAGTGTGAATGGGCCTAGCTGATACAGTTCTTCGGGTTCGTGTTCTTCAGCTTCACCAAACAGGTCCGAAGAAAATCCACTGCACGTTCGGCACTCCGTGTTAAGCCGTTTCGCCAGAGAGCGAAACAGTTTCTGTGACGATTTGTTGGAAGGAGTAATCGTCGTCTCCAGATAGTTAACTTCTGACAGGTTCTCGCGCGAGAGCAGAGCATCGAGCATGCGCGAAGCAACTCCACAGCCACGCATACTGCTGTCAACGGCAGCCTGCCAGATAAAGATCGTGTTTTCTCGATGAGGGGGAAAATACGCCGAGAGGAATCCCACGATTTGGGAATCATGCTCTACCAGCACACAGGTATCGTGAAAATCGCGGCACAGCAGCAAAGAGACGTAAAGGGAATTCACGTCCAGGGGAGGGCAGTTCTTCACCAGGTTGGAAATAGCGAGACCGTCTTCCAGATGGGGCTCGCGAAAAATCAGTTGGGGGGCCTTATCCATTTGGCTTTGTTTTACAGGCTTTTAGAGCAACAGGCTCTAGTGTATGAAAATGATTAGACTACAAAATAATGTCGAATTCATTCAATGCGATGAATTTGTGTTGTTATCAAAGCGGTGATTTGTGTGGCATAACTGGTTAAGAGGCGTTATGTTGATACAAATAAGGGGCTTGTGTAAATTTGGATCACTTTCTGTACCGGCTTTGTAGCTAAATAATATTTAGTATGCAATGTTTTGTACACAATGCAATGTGGGGGTGTCAACCCTCAGTTTTTGAATTGCAGATGAAAAGAGTGTGAGGTGAAGACTGTTCTGGCAACGACGCACGGGAGAGGAAATGGGCTGCGCAAGAGAATGCGACTACATAGGCAGGCTGATGTGACTTTGTGTCACCCGTGAAGGGAGAGTGAGAGTGAATCTGTTCGCATGTATTGTCGAATTCTCGATTTATTTGCCCCCGTCTGCTCAATACATGAGAGAGGTCCAGGCAGAGAACGGTTTTACCCGTTCAGGAAGCGGGAATCATGCTCTGAGGGGTTTGAGACTTCGCCTGCAGACAGAACAGGGGAAGCATCAATGTCTTCGGCGTCCATCATCGAAGCGATGCGTTGCAGAGTCGAGAGCATTTGTGTCTGTTCCCATTCCTGCAGCATCAGGAGTTCGCGGCGAAAGCGGTCCTGCAGTAACGAGGGGGCATTCTGAATCATCGCCTGACCTTCTGCGGTCAATTCAACCACGACCGTTCGTTTGTCCTGTCCCCTGCGGCCACGGGAGACCAGATTGCGGGATTCCAGTCGGC
>JAGQQP010000233.1 GCA_020426085.1 Planctomycetaceae bacterium
TGTGTGCCGACCGAGATTGACGGTAAAAATGTTATACTCACGGGAATCCTGCCTCAGGAAGAAATTCAGAAAATGGCTGCCTGGCAGGGGGGCATGATTTTCAAGAAGCATGAAGGCTGCAAAGCGAAGATCAATGTGATCGATGAAAATCAGGATGCGCCGGAAGCATTGGCAGAACGACGGGCGTTACAGAATCTGAATGAGAACGAAGTCATTCTCGGTTCAGACTATGCCGCGAATAACGGACTGGCCGCCGGTGACACTCTGGAGTTGCTGGGCGAAAAGTTCAAAGTGCTGACCACACTGCCGGCGACCGGAACGGTAGACGATGGTCGTGTCTTCGCACACCTGCACACCGTGCAGCGTCTGTCGAAGTCGGGCGAAGTGGTCAACATCATCGAGGTCATGGGTTGCTGTGAAGATGTCGCCAACGGTCTGGTCGGCGATCTGCAGTCGCTGCTGCCGGGCACGAAAGTGGTCACGATTGCCAATGTGGTGGAGACCCAGGTTTCGATCAATCGCATGATGACCAATCTCTCGTACCTGTTCCTGGCGATTCTGATTGCCGTCGGCGGTGCGAGCATGGCCAGTGCCAGCTTTGCCAACGTGATGGAACGCCGTCGCGAAATCGGAACGCTGATGGCGCTGGGGGCAACTCCCCGCTTCGTCACACAGCTCTTCCTGGCGAAGGCGGCTCTGCTGGGCCTCGCTGGTGGTATCACCGGTTACATTGCAGGCAGCGTGCTGGCGGTGTTCCTGGGGCCCGCGTTTGCAGATGTCTCTGTTCTGCCCGTTCCCAACCTGGCATTCATCTCCGCGGCAATTGCTGTGCTGGTGACGATTGCAGCCAGTTATATCCCCGCGCGACAGGCGGCCAGGCTCGATCCCTGTATGTGCTTCAAGGAGGTCTGATCCATGTTAACTTTAGAAGCAGTTCGCAAAGTGTATCGCAAGAAACAGGATGAAGTGGTGGCCCTTGATACCACCAGCCTGGAAATTGCCCGCGGCGACTTTATCGCCATTATCGGTCCCAGTGGCAGCGGAAAAACGACGCTGCTCTCGATGCTGGGGGCGATGTCGGCTCCTTCGGAGGGTCGGATTCTGCTGGATGGGGAATCGATCTATGATCTCCCCGTCAATCTGCGTGCGGAAGTGCGACAGAATAAAATCGGTTTCGTCTTTCAGACGTTCAATCTGATTCCCTATCTGACGGCCATCGAAAATGTGCAGATTCCCATGGTGCTGGCGAAGAAACATCGCGGCGAGCAGCAGGAGAAAGCGGAAGCATTGCTCAGGAAAGTCGGTCTGCAGGATCGTCTGCAGCATAAACCGGCGGAGTTAAGTGTTGGTCAGCAGCAGCGCGTTGCGATCGCCCGGTCGATTGCCAATGCGCCGCACATCATTCTGGCCGACGAACCGACGGGGAACCTCGATCCGGATACCAAAGATCAGGTGATGGGGTACCTGACGCAGTTCAATGAAGAAGGGCGTACCATCATCATGGTGACTCACGATCTGTCCGCTGCCAACTGTGCCAGAAAAACACTGACACTTTCAGAAGGGACGATCTGCGATATCCCGCAGAGTCAGTTACTCAAAACAGCATAAAATCAGTTCTGAGTTATTAAACAGAATCCCGGACCGGTACAGAGACATGAACCGATCCGGGATTTTTTTACGGAAAAATAAGCTTCACTGCTGTTCTTCAATTCGTTTCTGAAAGACCCCGAGAATAGAAGTGCCCCAGGGGAATGGCATCCAGACTCCAGCAGGTGTTTCCATGTGAAAAATTGTTTTGAGCGCAGCATTCACAGGTGCGGCAGGGACACGATGCGTACGTTCGAGGAATTCATGCAGTTCCTCGGCGTTCATGTTTTTGTGATCCGGCGATTTGATCCGGCTCAGATATAACAGGGGGCTCAACAGAAACATAAAATAGCGGGACAGAAGTAAGTCGAAACCTGACTGCTCCGCAAGTACTGCATAATCTTTTTTAGAATACCGACGAACATGGTGTGCCAGCTCATCATTGTATGTCCAGAAAAACTTCAATGCAGGAGTCGCGACGAAGAGCAGTCCGCCGGGACGCAGGATTTTGCAGGCTTGTTGTAGTGCTGCTTTGTCGTTTGGAATGTGTTCCATAACATCGAGTAAAAAGACCACGTCCCAGCGCGCCTGCCAGGGGAGTTGCAGCAGATCGATTTGATATCGCTTCGCCTTTGGGCCGACATAATCAGCGGCATACTGGAGTGCATGGATTGAAGAATCTCCTAATGCCAGTTCACATTGAGAATAATCTGGTTTGTTCATCAGATAATGAATCCAGCCTCCGCAGCCTCCTCCCAGGTCGATCATCGACAGTCGATCGTTGTGCTGAGTTCCTGCCGATTTCAACATTTTTTTCAGCGTATATTCGATGAAACGATGCCGACCCGCATACCAGAAGTGTTGTGTCTGCATTTTACGTAAAGAGTCGAACCCCCCCGCATCATATTCTTCATTGCGATGCTGGACTCCGATCACAGGCTGATAAATCCCCTGATCATTCTTGAGAAAGTGTCGTTCATCGCCCGACGTGAGTTCTGTCATCGACTGGGTTCCAGGGTGTGGTTTCAGACTTCAGGTATCATCTTCGTGTATTGTCCGGTCACGGTCGTTAGCATGGTCTTGTCTGAGAACATGCAGCTCAAAACGATGATCCTGAAATCAGGTTCATTGCAGCGAAGGGGGCCGATGACATTCAGTTTAGCGGGCAGGTGGACCAGATAGAAAGAAAAGCTGAAAAGTACTGGAGAATCCGCAGTGATATGAACCAATCGCCGGGAATATGACGGTTATTCCTGAGTCTGAATCGATGTGACAATGTAGCAGAACCTTACTCTTTTGGTTCTGCGTTTTTCTCCAGTACCTCGTGTGAAATCACACATTGATAGAATTTCTGCCGTTTCAGCGAACGTTCCAGTGCCCCGCGATTGAACGGGCCTGTCGTCTCGAAAGAAAATTCTTTTTTGTCGGCGTCAAACTGCAGTGTTTTCAGATCGATCCAGGAAAATCCGTCGAGCGCATTCCGGGCACTTGTCTGCGGTTTCCCCGTGGCTCTACCGCCGTACAGACCATATTTGACCGTGACTTTGACGTTTTCCTTGATGATCGCAGGCTCTGTGGACTGTTTTGCAGTCATCCCCGGCTGCAGTGGATTTCCACCCGATTCAGGTAGTTTTGTCTGCTGATGGGTGCATTCCAGATTGATTCTCGCCAAGGCGTTTATCGCGGACTCGATATCACGGGCATCATTCTCAACAACCCGAACCCGAATGTTAAACGTCCCCTGATCAAAGTCCATCTGCAGAGAGCCCGGAATGTAGCCTTCGATTGCACCCAGGTTTCCGTCCGCCACATGCTGCTTAAAGATCTTATCAAACTGGTGTAGTTTCTGACCTTGATTGACGAAGCTGAAATACATGGTTTTTTCAGAGGCTTCCGGGTCATAGACAACATCCTCTACTGAAACCAGTTCCTGATCGACATCCAGGTCGAGGGAGCGAATCCCATTCACCATTTTTATCAGGTCATCAGGGGGAACACGATCGATCTGAATGGATAACTCCTTGTTCGGAATATCAAACCGGACGGACTTTCCGATATACCCAGCCAGATTATTACTCAGTTCGTCATCAAGATGTCGGTGAATGTCTTGAATGTCTGTGGGCCGTAATGACTGGGGACGCTCAAATACATTTCTGAGTCTTTTCTCTGCCAGCAGAACCTTCATGACAACCCGCTTCATCGGTCTGTTAGGCGTTCGGAATGCAGGACCCGGGGTTTCCACCAGAACAGGCTCTGCTGAGACTTTAATCTTCGATCCTGCAAGCGACTCCCCCGATTCATTATTGATGAAATCGGTCACCCGGTGATCGGGGACATGATCCAGTTGAAACGTAATCATCTTCTTCACCAGATTGACATCCAGGCTGAACGGCACATACCCCGATAGACCGGTTTCCAAGCGATCTTCCAGGTCGTGGATCAGAGAACTTCGCCAGAAATTGTAACCGAACTGATCTTGCATCGCGCGTTCATAAAAATCTTCGATGCCGACAATCTCATAGGTGACCTGGCTGGGATTAAGCTGCTGGTCTGTGCGTTGTTCGATGGTTCGGTATGGTTTCGCGCCAATGCTGACCGGAAGCTGATACAGGTTGTTGATCTGAACGCCGAGATTAGGGCTGGGGTAAGTGATCACTTCGAACGTCAGCTTCTGATATTCAAGATCCAGCACCAGGGAGTCTGGTACATATTCAGGCACTTCGTTTTTAAAACGTTCATTCAAAATCAGTCGTAACGCTTCCGAACCGATCTGAAAATTCTGGTCCAGCTGCGACTGGTATTCAGGACTCTTGACCTGGGCCAGATAATGAAGTTCCTGCTTTACCAGCGAGTCCTCTCCAGATTCTGCCGCCAGCTCTTCGCGAAGTGTCCGCTCCAGCGGGGCAACCGTTACCATCTGATAACCAACTTCGTTCAACTTACGTACGAGATCACTGACGCTCTCTGCGTTCACTCTGAGCGAGAGTCTGTTTTGTCTCAAATCGACGCGTACCGAACCTGGCTGATAGAACGCAAAGTTTCTTTGCAGCGTCGAGTCCAGGGAGCGTTGTGCTGTTCTTGCCGCCGTGTCGATGTTCTTCTCGGACTTTTCCAGAAACTGTTTCACATTCTTGTGTAATGACACAATTTTAAATACCAGCTCAGTCGAATTATTGTCCGGCCTGCTCGTTGTGGAATTGTTGGCAGGGGATGACGATGACTTTGGCGACTGAGGTTTGAGTGTCTTACTGGAAGCCGAATTACTATTAGCAGGCTCCTGAGTCGTTGAGGAGAGTGCCTCATGCAGCGGTGTCATTTCTGGTTTTTCTGTGGGAGTCGAACTACCACACGAACTTGCCAGGCAGACACACAGACCCAGCAGAATTCGAGAGAACTTCAAAGACGGCAGGCGTTTATTGCCCGGTTCGGTCTGTTGCAGGAACGCAGAACAATTGGTAGCAGGAACGGAATCATCAAATCGAGAAATCATATTAAACCTGATATAAAAAACTTTAGAGGTCAGTCATTAGGTTAAATGGTACAGGTACTGTAAACAAGATTAGTCGTCAGAGTTTTATCGCAATTTCATTCAGTTCTTCCCATGTTCGTTTCCGGCCGTCGATTGAACGTGCTCATTGAGTTAAGCGTTGAAATTGCCTGCACTTCGAATTCAATTCCGAATCCTTGAGGCTGTCAAACTCAACCAGATCCCGGTAACATGGAATACCTGATATCACTTACGACACTCAAGGCGAGACAGGATGGCTAAAAAGCAGAAACCAAAGAATCAACACGAGCGCACGCGTGTGGATCATGCAACGGAAATCGCAGAGGACTATGTTGAAGCGATTGCAGAAGTGATTGAAGAGCAGGGGGTCTGCCGGGTCAAAGATCTGGCAGAACATTTTGCTGTGAGCCATGTGACTGTTAATCGCACCGTAGCCCGCCTGCAGCGGGACGGTTACGTCACCACCGAGCCTTACAGTCCCGTGGAACTCACCACGCAGGGCGCGCGGCTTGCGAAAGACTCCCGCCGACGTCATGAAATTGTCCTCAGCTTTCTGATTGCGCTCGGCGTCAGTGAAGAGACTGCCGCGACCGACTCCGAAGGTATCGAGCATCATGTCAGCCCGGAAACACTGGCGATTATGGAATCCTTCGTTTCAAAAGTGCAGGGTTGATCAGCCCCGAAAAAGGGGCACATTTTCTCGCTCTGAAACAGGATTCTTAGCTGAATTTGCTGATTCAGTCTGTTAGCATGAATGTTCCCTTTCTGAATCAACCAAGTCAATCACAACGGAGCGCGTTCATGATCTACAGCCTCGGTCGAATCATTACCGGCATCTTCTGTTTTCTGGTCTGTGTTCTTATCACCTCACAGACTGCTTCTGCCGCCGATACCAAGCCCAACGTTCTGTTCCTGATCTGCGATGACTTGAACTGCGATCTGGGCTGCTATGGTCATCCCCAGGTACAGTCGCCGAATATCGATCAACTGGCCAAGCGTGGCGTTCGTTTTGAACATGCCTATTGTCAGTTCCCCTTATGTGGACCCAGCCGGGCTTCTTTCATGACGGGCATGTATCCCGATCAGACACTCGTGCAGCGCAATGCAATCTACATTCGCGAGCATGTGCCCAACGTGAAGACCATGTCGCAGATGTTTCGCGATCATGGCTACTTCGCGACCCGTGTGGGAAAAATCTACCACTACAACGTCCCCTTGCATATCGGGACCGGCGGACACGACGATCCTTTTTCCTGGAATCAGACTTTCAACCCGCGTGGACGTGATGTGGATGATGAAGACCAGATCTTCAGCCTCGTGCCCGGAAGCTTTGGTGGCACACTCAGTTGGCTGGCTGCAGAAGGAACCGACGCCGAACAGACCGACGGCATTGCTGCCGACATCGCCATTCAGCAGCTGAAAAAATTTGCGAAATCGAAAGAGCCGTTCTTCCTCGCAGTTGGCCTGTATCGACCGCACACACCCTATGTCGCTCCCAAAAGTTATTTCGAAAAATATCCCGTCGATCAAATCAAAGTCCCTCAGATCCCGGACGGTTATCTGAAAACAATTCCGGTGCCCGCACATAAATC
>JAGQQP010000234.1 GCA_020426085.1 Planctomycetaceae bacterium
AAAAACCGAGAGTTTTTCCAGCAGGTCGATATTTTGAGAAACGTCTTAAGTCTTTATTTATAAGGGGAATACGTAGAATTTATTCGAATCAAAATCATATTTGAGTTTCACGATGCGTCCGCTATACTCCAGCCCTCGGGTGATTACTTAACGCCTCTCATTTAAGAAGTCATTCGGCATGGAATCCTGCCTTCTTCTGTAGCCCATACAGAATGAGTCAGACTTACCTCCTGGTCAAAGTTCCTTCCTGGTTCTGGCCAACTTTCCCACACAATTAACAACATCAGATGCAATCGAAGAGTCAATGCGAACATTGATCTCTCCCTGATTACGTATGGTTGTTGCATTTCACACAGTATTTCCGGGCTGCTGCCTGTCGGGGGTTCCCGTTCAGTCGGTGGAAATCGTGTTGTCGAACTTTGTGCTGAAAAGACGATCGCCAAGACTCATGTTTGATTTTAATCGGTGCCTCACGAATCGCATTCAGAGCTGTCTGCTCATGGGCCTGCTGATCCTGTTATCAGGATGCGGGAAGATGATCAGCAACAGTGCGACAGAGCAGTTACTGACATCCGATGCCGTCGACCAGACAATTTCGCATATCGACTTCAGTACCCTGGCGAACAAAAAAGTCTATTTCGATACCAACTACATCAAAAACATCAAGGGGGTTGGGTTTGTCAACGGTGACTACATCATCAGCTCCCTGCGACAGCAGATTGTCGCCGCTAATTGTCTGATGCAGGAGAAGCAGGAGGACGCCGACTATGTCATTGAGGCACGTGTCGGTACTCTGGCGACGAATGGTCACGAAGTCAACTATGGAATTCCCGCCAGTAACATGCTGTCTTCCGCCGCAACGCTGATGCCGGCGGCGCCCGCGATTCCTACAATTCCGGAAATCTCTCTGGCGAAGAAGAATAACCAGACCGCCGCTGCAAAAATCAGCGTGTTCGCTTACAACCGGAACACGCGCGAGCGCGTGTGGCAGTCAGGTGTGCTGCAGGCCAAGAGTACTGCCCGCGATACCTGGATTCTGGGAGCGGGGCCGTTTCAGCGCGGTACCATTTATAAAGAGGGAGCGCAATTTGCCGGATCCAAAATCGAAATTCCTCTGGGCAGTGGCGAAGAATTTTCGAATGAAAGTACTGTGGATTATCTGGAAGCGGCCCGTTTTGTTGAGACTCCGGTGAAGTCAGAGGTCAAACCAGAGGCAAAAAAAAGGGACGTCAAAACACTGGAAGAATGGATCAAAGCTGAGACAGCCGGCAAAGAAAAGAAAGAAGATGCTGCTGCTACCAGTCCGGATCAACCGAAGGCGGAACCGGTCGCTGTAAAAGAACAGCAGGCTGCAGAAAAACCTTCGACAAAAACAAAATCAGAAATTGAAGTGGAGCCCTCCAAAATAAAAACGGTTCTCTTTTTGCAACCGGAAAAAGCCAACGGGCATCACGACTGGCTACAGGGAGATACGACGCGGATCTCAACCGTGTGGCCTCAAGGTCCGGAAGAAGTTCAGAAAAAAACGATGGCTGATCCTGTGGAGACTGAATCACAGGAAAACATTGAAGTTGATGAAACGTTCCGCAAAATAATTTCCGAATAAACGCTGCTTTTCACGTAGTTATAAACAGTGACCTGACAAGTCAGTTTGTCGGGCTGGCTTGTTCCTGTTTTGACTGGCGCGAACCGGTTTCTCATCTGTCTTGTCTAATGAAAAGCCCTGTGGTTGTATAACTTTGGGGCAACCTGCCACCAGTTTGATATCAAAAAGACCGCCAGATTGGCACTGTCTAATACTGGAGCGTGACTGAAGATGTGGTGTAAGTTATTTTATATGAGTGGTTTATGGCTATTTTAAAAGGAAGGGAGGCAGATTTGGCACATTCTGTGCGGTAAAATTAATCCAGCGGGCTTTGAATTGCGTTTTTTAAGTACAACGAGAATGGCAATGAGCCCTGAGGCGTTGATTTCCCATATATTCAACCCAGCGATGCTCACCAATGAGATGGTGAAACGGGAGGTATTAAAAATGATGATCCCTCGAATTCCTCAAAAAACAGTAAGACGACTGATGGCCGCTGAAGGCTATCTGGAACTGGGGATGCCTCGACAGGCGCTCAGAGAACTGGATCAGATTACTGATCCGGGGTCATTAACCGCCTCGTATTCTTTTTTACGAGGGGAATCTTTGAAACGAGTCGGTCGCTACTCCGAAGCGATTAAACCTTTACAATACGCGGCTGATTTACTGCCGATACCACATAGTCAGTTGCCCTGGAAATCTCTGGGCGCCTGCTATCGCGAAAGTGGCCAGAGTGATCTGGCAGACAGTGCTGAAAAAACTGCTGACGAAATTGCATCGGAAGCAAACATCCATCTTCGATTCGAACCTCTGGGATCTCAATACAATCCCGTCGTGAAACATCAGTTGCACTTAACGATTTCGATTGAACCTGTGGAAGAGGAAGAACAGGCGGAAACAGATGAAAACCTGTTTCTGGAAAACGAAGAACCGGAAGATTTTGGCATCGATCCCGAAGTCGAATAAAGCCGCCATTTACTAATCATTGTTATGTAATTGATTGCCTGGAATTGAGCATTAGAATTCCCGCCTCATGATTGAGAAGTCCGACCTGTTGTAGTACTGTAGAGTCTACAGTGTCTGACAGGTCGAGACCTGTATTCTCTAATTCTGAGTGAGGTAGCGTGCATCATGCAGGTTCGAATTTCTTTCTTGAACCATCTCTTATGTCTGTCGGCAGTGTTCCTGCTGACATTTCTCTGTCAACCTGAAAGCAGTGTTGCCGCTCCTCCAAACATTGTCATGATCTTTGCGGATGATGTCTCATGGAACGATCTGGGATGTTACGGTCATCCTTCCATACGGACCCCCAACCTGGATCGACTGGCCAAAGAAGGTCTGCGGTTCGACAACGCTTATCTGACGATCAGCAGCTGCAGTCCCAGCCGCTGCAGTGTGATCACCGGTCGTTATCCCCACAACACCGGTGCACCCGAGCTGCATACGCCATTGCCTGAAGGTCAGGTGTTATTTCCACAGTTACTGCGCGATGCCGGTTACTATACGGTGATCTCGGGTAAACAGCATATGGGTGATTATGCGTTAACTTCCTTTGATCTCGTGTCGAAAGGGAAAGGGCCGGGACGCGAAGCGGACTGGGTCCCCATTCTAAAAAAACGTCCCAAAGACAAACCATTTTTCTGCTGGTTTGCCTCCATTGATGCACACCGCGCGTGGCAGGCCTCCAAAGAATACCAGCCCCATCAGCCTTCCGAAGTCGTCGTACCTCCCTACCTGATCGACTGCGAAGAAACACGCCGCGATCTGGCACAGTACTACGACGAGATCAGTCGCATTGATTATTTTACCGGCAAGATTCTGGATGAACTGGACGCCCAGGGAATCGCTGAGAATACGCTGGTTCTGTTTTTCGCAGACAACGGTCGCCCTTTTCCACGCTGCAAAACCCGACTGTATGACAGTGGCATCAAAACGCCTCTGATTGTCCGCTGGCCCGCTGTAGTCAAAGCAGGGGGCGTGACGAAGAGCCTGGTCAGTACGATGGACATTGGCCCGACTTTTCTCGACGTGGCAGGAGTGCCCATTGATAAACGTATTCAGGGGGTCAGCTTTGAAAACGTCCTCAAAAATCCGGAAGCGAAGGTGCGTGACTTTGCCTTCGCTGAACACAACTGGCACGTCTTCAAAGCACACGAACGAATGGTGAGATCCGGTGACTGGCTTTATATTCGCAACGCCTGGCCTGAGCAGCGTAACCTGTGTGTAGAGTCCATCGAATTTCCTTCAGGCGAAGTGCTCTGGGATCGCTTCAAAGCGGGGAAACTGAATGAATTTCAAAAGGACGTCTTTCTCAAGCCCCGTCCTGAAGAAGAACTGTATCTGGTGACAGAAGATCCTTACCAGTTCCATAACCTGGCATCAAAGTCCGAGAATGCTCCCGAACTGGCTCGACTCAGAAAAGCTCTCGACCAATGGACGGTTCAGACGGGAGACACCGTTCCCGAAAATCCGACTCCCGATCGGAATCAGCGTCCCGGTGGACCAATGCCCCCGGAATTTGAGCATCGTGAGATGCCCGGTGATGCAAAGCAGGCTCAGAAGATTAATGCGTCAGGACCTGTTTTATCCTCGTCGATTGATTGAACGAGATTGTCTGTCTGAGAAACGTGTGTCGTTGAACCAGACTTTTGAACTACTTACGAAGAACTATCAACATTGTGATTTTTTTGGAGAGAAACATGAAGCGACATCAAACTACAGGGTTAGCTGCAGCTGTTATGGCTGTTGTCTGCCTGGGGGCCAGCCTGCAGGCAGGAACAGACTCCGAATGGGTGAGCCTGTTCGACGGGAAGACACTCAATAACTGGGTGCAACACAACGGAACAGCCACCTATATGGTGAAAGATGGCACGATTGAAGGGACGACCTCTGAAGGCAGCCCGAATTCATTTTTGTGCACGAAGAAAAACTACGGTAATTTCGAACTCGAATTCGAAGTCAAAGTTCATAACAACCTGAACTCCGGGGTCCAGATTCGCAGTCAGCAGGAGAACGGCGACGGACGTGTCAACGGTCCGCAGGTGGAAATTGAAGCCAGTGGTGATAACGGTGCAGAAGCCGGTTACATCTATGGTGAAGCAATCAAGTACGATGGTAAAGGCATCGGCTGGATGACACCGGAAGACAAGCGTACGCCTCACAAGAATCTTAAGGATGGCGAATGGAACAAATTCCGGGTTGTCGCCAACGGTCCTCGCATTCAAACCTGGGTGAACGGGGAGCAGGTCTCAGACTTGGTCGATGAGCGTGTTTTTAAATCTCATCCTTCAGGGTTCATCGGACTGCAGGTACACGGCATCAAAAAGGGAACGGGACCTTATTCCGTTGCCTGGAAAAATATTCGCATCAAAGAGTTGAAGTAATTTCGTACTCTTGATGAGTGGAAACAAAGCAGGCCGACAGAAATCAGATTTCTGCCGGCCTGTTTTTATTAATGGGAGTGATCGCATTCGGACGAGAAGCAATTCACTCAGGCACATTGGCTGCCTGGTACTCTTCCGCTTTGCGTGACTCCAATGCTTCCAGAATCGGTGTGATACCAGCATCAAGGGGGATCATTTCGGCGTTTTCGGCAGTGCGCCACTTGGTTTCAATTTCCCCGTTCTGCAGCCCTTTTCCGCCGATCACAACGCGATAGGGGATGCCGATCAGGTCTGCGTCTTTGAATTTGACCCCCGGGCGGGCATTACGGTCGTCAAACAGGACATCCACGCCGGCTGCTTTGAGTTCGTTGTAATAGCGTTCTGCGGTCTGCATGACCTCGTCATCGCTGGTGTTCAACGGAATTACCAGCACTTCATAAGGGGCAATCGAAAGTGGCCAGATCAGTCCGTTTTCGTCATGCTTCGTTTCTGCCAGGCCTGCGACAATTCGATTCACACCAATTCCGTAGCAGCCCATGATAATCGGATGCCGCTTTTCTTTTTCATCCAGATAGTTGGCATCCAAAGCTTCCGTGTACTTGGTGCCCAGCTTGAAGACATGGCCGACTTCGATGCCATGCACAATCGTCAGCGGTTCGCCGCTCTTGGGGCAGGGATCGCCTGCTTCCGCATTCCGCAGGTCGTAAGTGGTCTCCAGCTGGTAGTCGCGTCCGACGTTGACATTCAGGTAGTGCGCATCTGCTTCGTTCGCGCCGGTGATCGCGTTTTCGATGCCGGGGATATCGTGGTCGGCAATGATTTTGCATTTGATACCCACCGGTCCGGCAAATCCGGTCGGTGCATTTGTGACCTGCTGAATGATCTTGTCATCGGCTAATTCGACGGAACCAGCAGACAGGGCACGGCGGATTTTGCCTTCGTTGGCTTCATGATCGCCGCGAATCAGGACCGCCACAGGTTCTCCATCGGCCAGATAAATCAGGGTTTTGATCATCTGAGCTGGTTCGCATCCCAGGAATTTGCTGACCTGTTCAATGCTGGTGGCTTCCGGAGTGGCTTTTTTCTCGAGGGCCGCTGCATTGCCGCTGGTCGCGATTTCCGGGGAAGTACGCCCCGTGTCAGCCCGTTCCATATTGGCTGCATAGCCTGAGGCTTCACAGTAGACGATGGAATCTTCACCGTTGTCAGCGGGAATCATAAATTCGTGGGAAGCATCGCCGCCGATCGGACCACTTTCTGCTTCGACCGGGAGGTATTTCAGACCACAGCGGGCAAAAATCCGGCAGTAGGCGCGGTACATGCGATCGTAGATGTCATCGAGCTGTTCCACGGAAGAGCTGAAGCTGTAGGCATCTTTCATCAGGAATTCACTGGTACGCAGGACGCCGAAGCGGGGGCGTTCTTCGTTTCGGAATTTGGTCTGAATCTGGTAGACCGTCAGAGGCAGCTGTTTATAGCTGCTGATGCAGTGACTGATCAGATCCGTGACCACTTCTTCGTGAGTCGGGCCGAGTGCCATCGGAATCTGTCGACTTCCCCGGGGAACGTTGAACTGAATCAGTACCGAGCCAAAAGCCTCTTTTCGCTGTGTCCGCTCGAACAGACCAATGGGTTGCAGAGCAGGCATGTGGAGTTCTGCGGCCCCGGCAGCGTCCATTTCTTCCCGGACAATCTGGGCAGCCTTCTGAATCGCCT
>JAGQQP010000235.1 GCA_020426085.1 Planctomycetaceae bacterium
TTGTGCTTTCGCTGGTGAAGGTTCCCCGGTACTCCCGCGCGGAGACGGTTCCGGCCGGCGTTTCCACACTGGCAGGTTCTCCGACGGAATCCCACTGGGTGTAGTGTTCCAGCATGGTGATCATGGGGTAGAAGCGAAGAATGTTGGTTTTCAGCGGTTCGACTGGTCGGTCACCGATTTTGCGATAACCGCGGACAATCGGCAGAAATGTAATCGGCAGTTCATTTTTGCCAATCGTCGCTTTGATTTCACCGCTGATGGCTTTTTCGGGAACCAGCACTTTGTAAATGCGCGGGCCCGAAACACCGGGAGCAACTCCCGATTCTGTTGATTTACCGGTGATACATTTGAATTCCAGCCAGCGACAGGCGGTCTGTTCCCCTTCATACTCGGCCATTTCAGAACCGACGGAACTGATGATCAGATGCCGCGTCCATTGCAGTTTGATGTTCAAATCGTTGGATTCGGGGCCCGGCATCTCTTTTTCATAGGTCCCTTCAAAGCGGACCCAGGAGCCGTCGGCGGGCAGTTCCCAGATCAGTCCCTGTGCAGAAAGGGAATCCGAGAAGGAAACAACGCAGATCAGTGACAGAAGCAAAGTACGTACGGACATGTTTTTAAAACCACAGTGAGTACAGGGAACGGAACTGTGACCGGAGATCACGCGAGCAACCAGCTGTTCCAGTGTGACAAATGATGCATCCTCTGACAACACTTTTTGGTTTTTCCCACAGGAATTTTCCGAAGCAATCACATTTCAGTGCGTATAACGGGAGCATCAGTCAACTCTTTCTTGACCGTAGCCTGTTGTTCCACTTAGACTGCTTATAGCAGTTAATACGAATTTAACGTTTACCAGAGTGATCTCTTCTGCTGCAGCACAACGCTTCTGGCTCTGCAAACAATACATACGTCCCGATTCTGGAGATTTCTGATGTCGATGCCTGTTCATAACAATCGTTGGTTCCTTGTGGCGCTGCTTCTGGGATGTGCATTACTTCTGACTCCCCATGCCGCCTCCGCAGCTGACAAGGACAAAGCTGCTGAAAAAGAAGAAAAACCGGTCCGCGAAAACTGGGCGCACATGGTGATTAAAGGCTCGTACCCCGAAGGCCCGCAGATGCCCGGCCTGTTCGGCGATGTCACCGAGTCGCTCTCCAAAGTTGTTTCACGTCTCGAAAAAGCGGCGGAAGATAAATCGCTGACCGGCGTGGTATTGCATTTCAAAGGGACCGAGCTCGGCTGGGCCAAGTTGAATGAACTGCGCCAGGCTATCAAAAAAGTCCGCAAGAACGACAAGAAAGTCTTCGCCTGGATTGAATCGGGAATGACGAAAGATTACCTGATCGCGTCCGCCTGCGATCAGATCGTGATGCCCGAGTCGGCTTCGCTGATTCTGCTTGGGCTGCGTGCGGAAGTCAGCTTCTATAAGAATCTGTTCGACATCCTGGATATCAAGCCCGATATCCTGCGGGTCGGCAAATACAAGTCGGCGGCAGAACCTTATACACGCACCGAAATGAGCGACGCGTTTCGCGAAGAAATGGAAGCGCTGCTCGATAATTACTTCGGGCAGATCACCAGTATGATCTCCGAATCACGGGGAATGTCTGCTGAGAAAGTCGAAGCGGCCATCAACGGCGGTCCTTATATGGCAGCGGAAGCAAAGAAGCTCGGCCTGATCGATCACATCGCCTACGAAGACCAGCTGCCCAAACTGCTCACAGGCAAGGACAGTAAGAACGACGTCAAGCTGATCAAAAAGTATGCGAAGAAACGGGCCGACACCGACTTCTCCGGCATCGCCGGGCTCATCAAACTGATGGACCTGCTGGCAGGCATCGATTCTTCACAGCGTATCGGCTCCGGTCCGCGGATTGCCGTCATCTATGCCACGGGGGCCATCATGTCCGGTTCGTCTGCTCAGGGAAGTCTGCTGGGCGGCAACGTTCTGGGTTCAGATACTTTCATTAAAGCCGTTGAGAAAGCAGCCGACGATGACCAGGTCAAAGCCATCGTGGTCCGCGTCGACAGTCCCGGCGGCAGCGCCCTGGCCAGCGATCTGATGTGGCGCTCCCTCGAAGAAGCCGGCAAACCGATTGTCGTCAGCATGGGCGATGTTGCCGCCAGTGGTGGCTACTACATCTCCATGGGGGCCGAACGCATTTTTGCCGAACCCGGTACCCTCACCGGTTCGATTGGTGTCGTGGGCGGCAAGCTGGCGATTGAAGGCCTCTACAAAAAAATCGGCATCACGACCAGCGTCATCTCACGCGGCAGTAACAGTGGAACCTTCAGCCCGCTCACCGGTTTTACGGAATCAGAACGCGTTGCCGTCACCGGAATGCTGAATGCCATCTACAAACAGTTTACCGAGAAAGCGGCCGCTGGTCGCAAAATGGACTACGACAAACTGGAAGCCCTCGCGCGAGGTCGGGTCTATACCGGCGAAATGGCGTTGAAACTCGGTCTCGTCGATCAGCTGGGAACACTGGACGAAGCCATCGAACACGCCCGCAAACTGGGCAAAATCGAAGATGGCGCGAAGTTTGAAAAACTGATTCTCCCCCGACCGACCAGCCCGTTCGAACAGTTATTTGGCCCGGTGGACGGTGATACGCAACAGCGTCAGCAGGTCTCGCGTCTGCTCGATTCCCTCGCACCAGGTCTGGCTGAACAGGTGAAAAAAATGGACCTGATCAATTTACTGTCTCGGGAAAAGTCGCTCACAATTATGCCATTCGAGATTCGCGTCCAGTAATGATTCTGGTTATGCTGATCGAATTTTAGAAAACCAACACGCCGCAGTTATGATAGACAGCAAGGAGACAGGATGTTAAACGGCTCACGCAAATCAATCAGAATTCTCAGCCTTGTATTATTGGTAATCTACTGCGTCGCCGCTGATGGCCCGCGTGCTCACGCGGATGAGAAAGCGAGGCTGGGAGATTCTTACGGCTTTAAACCGCTGGAACTCTTCAAGCTCTCCGACCGCTCCTCCAACATGCTGGCCGAGGATCTCAACGGGGATGGCCTGAATGATCTGATTCTGATTGATAACAGTAACAGCCGCATCGATGTCCTGCAGCAGCGTGCTCCCGGGGAAGAAGTCACACCGGATGAGACGTCAGACGAAGTCAACGCCATTCCCAATGATGCCCGTTTAAAGCACATCAAAATTCCCGTGGATGTCTCCATTACTGCGCTGACCGTGGGCGATTTTAATGGTGACGGACTCAAAGACCTGGCCTACCTGGCCCTGCCGGACCGTCTCATCATTCGCTATCAGACGAAATCAGGTGAATGGTCGGACCGCAAACGCATCCGGCTCGCCGACCTGCAGTCTACGCAATGGACGATTGCCGCCGGTGATTTGAATAACGATCAGAAAACCGATCTCATCGTCCTGGGTACCAATCACACCTATGTCATCCTGCAGGACGAGAAAGGGGAATTGAAAACCCCTCGCTCCATTCTGAATACATCTCCCAAGCTCGGGCTTGCCGCCATTGCGGATCTGAATGGAGATGGACGCAACGACTTTACGTATGCCACCCGCGATGGCAAAGATCAGATGCTCTGTGCTCGACTGCAGAAACCGGATGGAAATCTGGGGCCGGAAATCCGCTTTGAACTTTCCAATCCCCGCTCGGTCACGCTGTCAAACATTGATGGCAAACCCGGTTCCGAAATTCTCACCATCGATTCGCAGACCGGAAGAATGCGCATTCAACAGCTGGAAAAATCGGCGACTCAAAATGGCGATCTTTCCAAACGGCTCACGATGTACGGCTTCGGTGAAGAAGGTTCGGGCCGAAATCGTGGTTTCGATCTGGGTGATATCAACGGAGACGGAATTACCGACGTCGTGGTTTCCGACCCGGAAACCGCACAGATGCTGGTCTACCTGCAGGCGAAAGGCAGAGGCCTCGATCTCGGGCAGACCTATCCGGGCCTGCTGGGAGTCGAACAGTTACGCATTGAAGATGTCAACGGCGATGGACGGGCCGAAGTGTTTGTCCTCAGCGAACGGGAAAAGATTATCGGCGTCAGCTCGTTTGAAAATCAGCGGCTCTCATTCCCCAAAATCCTGCCAGTGAAAGGGGAGCCTGTTGCCTTTGAAATGGCAGACCTCGACGGCAACCATTCTCCCGAGTTGATCTATGTCTCACGGGTGGAGTCGAATCAGTATAAACTTCAGGCATTAAAACTGAATCCGGATGGTTCCTGGGTCGAGTATCATTTTCCCAGTAATCCTCCCAACCTGGAAAACCCGAAATCATTAGTCAAACTCGATGCCAACGGCGACGGGATTTTTGAACTGATGGCGTTTTACGGGCTCTCCCGTTCTCCCAAAATGATCACCCTGACTCCCAAACAGACGCCGCAGCTGATCACACCTTCCGGGGGAATCAACCTCGATGAGATCAAGCCGGAATCGATTTTCATAGGCGGCCCGAAGCGGGACTGGATTCTGACCGCTCAGAATAATTTCGCCCGCAGACTGGTGTTGAACTCCGATAATCAGTGGCAGGTGCTCGATCAGTTCAATGCGCCGGAAAGTAAAGCCCGCGTGGTCGGAGCCGTCAACATTAACCTGGATGGTGAACCCGGTGACGAAATCGTGCTGATCGATCTGGGAGTGCAGAAGCTTCGCATCCTGCGGAAAGAATCCAACGTGTATCGTCCCTGGAAAGAGGTCGAGATCGGCGAATTTCCTTTCCTGTCCGCGCACGTCGCCGACCTGAATGGGGACCAGCAGTCTGATCTGGTTCTGTTTGGTCGCGGCCAGTTCGGCATTCTGTACTCAGGCCAGACCCCTCCCACTTTGAAAGATGTCGCTTCGTACGAATCCAAAATTCCGCAGGCCTATTTTACTGACTCCGTGGCCGGCGATCTGAACGGCGACGGGCAGTCGGATGTCGTAATTCTGGATCTGCGCACGCACCAGGTGGAAATCCTGAATTTCCAGGAACACGAAGGACTGAAGCACGCTTTGAACTTCAAAGTCTTCGAAGAGAAAACCTTTTCGCGTTCCAACCAGTCCGGCGTTGATCCCCGGGAAGCCGTCATTGCCGACATAACCGGCGACAATCGCAAAGACCTGATCCTGTTATGCCACGATCGCGTCTTACTCTACCCTCAGGATGATGGGAAAAAATAATCGCAGTTCGATCAGAGTTCTGATGTGCCATGCATGGCGTACTTTTGTGAGAGATAATCCAGCCCCCAGATTAAAAGGGCGGCGAGGATGATGAGCACAATCGAAGCCCAGAACTGCCCGTCAAAAGCGGTCGGCCAGACATTTTCATAGATCCGATGTTTGAACGGAACCATCTCGGGAGTCTGGTCCGCGGTGTAGGGGGTCACATCCACTTTGAACGGCCAGATTCGTCTGAGCGATCCGACCATCAGCCCACATAAGACGGCCATCGTCAGCGTGTGGTAGTTGTGCAGCAGCCAGCGCAATACCTTGCTGAACAGGATCAGTCCAATCAGACAGCCCAAAACAAACACAACCACGGTCAACAGGCCGCTCCAGTCGATGTTGCCTTTCAGCAGTTCCTTCGGGATCGTTTTCAACAGACCTGTGACGTCGTGATATTTCCCCAGAAGAATCAGAATCAACGCACCACTGATGCCCGGCAGGATCATCGCGCAGATCGCGACCGCACCGCTGGCGAGGAACACGTACCAGGACCGGGTCACGACCTCGGCCGCACCTTCGGCGACCTCGGTGTCGGTTCGGAGGCCGAGGAGCAGGAACATCACGACGCCGACGGCGACCATGACGGCGATCGCCGTCGCGTCGACCCGGTCGATCAACCTCCAGGCGACGATCGCCACCCCCATCACCCGAGCGAGGAACAGCGCGGTGACCTCCGCCGCCTCGTTCTCGAGGAGGTGCCGGAGGACCAACAACAGTGCAGTGCTCGCGACGAGCACACCGCCGAGGAGCGACAGCAGCCAGACCCACTCGACCTCGGCGAGCTTCGCCCTGAATCCGGTGAGGTCGCCGGTCAGCAGGTGCCGGACGGCGCCGGCGCCGGTGCGGACGTTGCGGATCAGCCGGTCGTAGATCCCGAGCACGAGGGCGATCGTGCCGCCCGAGACCCCCGGGACGATGTCGGCGGCGCCCATCGCGAAACCGCGGGCGACCTGGAGGGCTGGGGTCGGGACTGCCACGGCGTGGGAGGCTACCCGGCGGTGCCGGTGGGGTCGCCGTGAATCACCGCAGAGCTCCGGTAGACCAACTGCTGCGAGCCGGGCTTCGTCGGGCCGGTGTCAGCGGCCATCTGGAGTGCCGAACCACTCCTCGACCGTGGGCACGTCGGTGATCCCGGCGCACGCCATCGCGATGAGCGGCACGGCTGCCATCGCTCCGGATCCTTCGCCGAGCCGCATGTCGAGGTCGAGCAGCGGTGGCTTGGCGAGGCGTTCGAGGAGCTTGCGATGGCCGGGCTCGGCCGAGCAATGACCCACCGTGCAGTGATCCAGCGCACTCGGGTCGACGAGGTGGAGGGGGAGGACCGACGAGGTGACGACGTAACCGTCGAGCACGACCGGCAGCGACCGGTGCCTCGCCGCCACGGTGGCGGCCGCGATCGCGACGAGTTCGGCGCCGCCGACCTCGCGCAGGATCTCGAGCGGATCGGTGACTCCGGCG
>JAGQQP010000236.1 GCA_020426085.1 Planctomycetaceae bacterium
CGACCGTTTATTAACCCGTACGAAATCCTGCAGAGCGCATAATGAAACTGACTACCATCAGACAGGCAACACTCTCCGACCTCGATGCCCTGGCACCACTGTTTGACGAATATCGTCAGTTCTATGGTCGCGCCAGCGACATCACCGCTGCCCGGGAGTTCCTGCTGAACCGTTTCAACCACGGAGAATCTGTACTGTTTCTCGCATCTACTGGTGATACCCCCGTTGGCTTTACACAGCTCTATCCTTCATTTTCGTCAGTCTCACTGGCCCGAACCTTCATTCTGAATGATCTGTTCGTGGCCCCTGCAGAACGACGGCAGGGCATTGCATCCCAGCTCCTCACAGCAGCAGTTGACTATGCTCGCAACGTCAACGCTGTCCGGCTCTCACTGGCCACAGAAATCACGAATCAAACCGCGCAAGCCCTCTATCATTCCGCTGGATGGAAGCAGGACGAACAGTTCCTGGTTTACCATTTTACCCCCTGAGTCAGATTGCCTGAGCTCCTCATACAGTCACGCATTTTCCTACTCACTTAAACTGAGTTCACTCAGAAAGAATACAGAGTCCCATGAAAGAGAATCCTTCCAAGCAGATCATTGGCAGTGAAGAATGGTGTGCCTTCCCCGACCTCGGTCTGCCGGCCATCAAGGCCCGCGTTGACTCAGGTGCCAAGACTTCGTCAATCCACGCCTTCAACGTACAGAAATTCCGCAGGCAGGGGGAGACCTGGGTCAGCTTTGAAGTCCATCCGCTGCAGAATAACCGTCGGATCGTGGTTCGCTGCGAACGTCCGATTGTCGATAAACGGGTCGTCAAAAGCTCCAGCGGCATCTCAGAGACTCGCTATGTCATCCTGGCCACTCTCAAAATCGGTGACCATGCCTGGGAAATCGAACTGACATTAGCCAACCGCGACTCGATGGGCTATCGCATGCTGCTTGGACGCGAGGCCATGAGTGGCCGCATGCTCGTCGATCCTGCCATCAGTTTCTGCATGGGCCATGTCAACGGCGACACCCTCAATCAGTATTACGGCAAACGCGAACAGGCCCGCAGTGGTTTGAAAATCGCGCTGCTCGCCAGCAACCAGGAACTTTACAGTAATCAGCGTATCCTGGAAGCAGGGGAAGAGCGCGGCCATGAAATGGAATTCCTGGATATTAAGCAGTGCTACATGAAACTTGACGCCGTCGAGCCCGAAGCCCATTATCGCGGTGGTTCCATTCTGGACGATCTCGACGCCGTCATCACCCGCATCCGCCCCAGTATCACTTATTACGGCTGTGCTCTCGCCCGACAGTTCGAAAGCATGAGCGTCCTCACCGTAAATAACTCCACTGCAATTACCCAGTCCCGAGATAAACTCTATTCCCTGCAACTGATGCTCAAAAGTGGCATCAACATTCCCACGACAGGCTTCGCGAACTCTCCCATCGATACCAACGACCTGATCGAAATGGTCGGCGGCGCACCGCTGATCGTCAAGCTGCTGGAAGGTTCACAAGGGCGGGGCGTCGTGCTTGCAGAAACCCGCAAAGCGGCGGAGTCGGTGATCAACGCGTTCAAGGCCCTCCGCGCCAACCTGCTGGTGCAGGAGTTCGTCAAAGAAGCCGACGGCAAAGACCTGCGCTGCTTCGTCATCGATGGGAAAGTTGTCGCATCCATCCAGCGCGAAGCCGCCCCCGGTGAATTCCGCGCCAACCTGCATCAGGGGGGCACCGCCTCGGTAGTGAAGATCACTCCCAGCGAACGCCGCCTGGCTGTCAAAGCCGCCAAGGTGCTGGGACTGATGATCGCCGGCGTCGACATCATCCGCTCCAAAAACGGACCTCTGTTACTGGAAGTCAATTCTTCACCCGGCCTGGAAGGCATCGAAGCCGCGACCGGGAAAGATATCGCCGGCATGATGATCGCCGCGATCGAGAAAAAGCTGGAATGGAAGCGGGAACTCAGTGGGAAACGCCATAAATGACAAACTGCTCTCGGCGAATTGCCTTTCCTCAGCTAAAATAGTGCAGTGTTCATCTGATTTAGCAGGAGTACTCAGTTTCTCTGGAGCCGATTCCATGCAAAAGACAGCGATCCCGCGTTGGTTTAGATCACTGCTGTTCCTGATTTCTCTGTCTCTGCTGCAGATCACAGTTCTTGTAGCGCAGAAAACAGAGACACCTCCGCGCGAACAAATTGGTGTTTGTCTGGGAAAGCCGGTCTACCGCGATCAGCTTTATACAAATCAAAATATTGAATTACACGAAACACTGCAAATTCTTTTCGGATATCCTGTTTTCGAAGAGTATTACCAGGCGAAATTCAAACCGACTGAAAAAGAAATCGCCGCCGCAATTGCCTACTACTCCAGAGACGAATCGATGATTAAAGATTGTCAGGAAATCGATAAATTAACTCAAAGTGAACTCGAAGAAATCGAAAATCAACTGAAGCGTTCTGACCTCAAACCAGCAGAGCGAAAGCGACTGGAACAAAAACAGCAACAGCTGCAAAGGGAATTAAAGAATGGCGCTCTCAAAGAGATGCTGCTCATGTTTCTGGAATGCTGGAAATTCGAAAAGCACCTCTATCTCACTCAAGGCGGCGGCGGCATTCGTTCAATGATGTTCGGAGAAGAAGCCTTCGATGCGCGATTCAAATGGCTGGAAGCTCAGGAGAAACGGGGAAAATTCCAAATCACAGACCCTCAGCTCCGTACCACATTTTTTGAATTTTGGACTGACAAAAATAATCGAGGCCGTAATATAACCAGTCAGGATTCGATTCAGGAGTTCCTTGAACCTGAGTGGCTTCCCAAGCCTGTATCTAAATAGTGTCTGTGTCAATCTGCCAAAATCAGGGAGTCTCGCTATGCAATTTGCTTTCCCATTTCACAGACTTGCTAAATACACCCTGATCTTCTCGTGTCTCTTTGCGATATCTTCCTCTCTCGCAGCTCAGAAATCCGAAACACCCCCGCGCGAACAGATCGGCACCTGTCTGGGCAAACCGGTTTACCGCGATCAGATCCGAACGGAATCTATCAGCGAACGAAACATGGATTTGAATCAGTATTTCTTTGGCCCTGTTTTTGATCGTTACTATGCCGAGCATCAAAGCATACTTGAGCCGACTCCACAGGAAATCAAAGCGTTCATCACTGATATGCACAAAAACCCGAAGATTCGAGATATGGACCTGGGAAATATGTTCCAGACACGTGGTCAGATCGATTGGGTCAAAACACAGCTCAAAGCCCCTGAACTTTCTAAAGCGGATCGCCAGAAACTGGAACAGGAACTGAGAGAACTCCAGGCAGAACTGGCAATGCCAGGGAGTTCAGATGCCCGGATGCTTATCATAGTCTGGAAGCTTGATCGGCATCTTTACAAAAAATACGGTGGCGGTCGCATCCGGTTACTCAAGATGGGTATTGAGACCATCGATGCAACCCATAAATGGCTCGAAGATCTGGAGAAACAGGGCTATTTCAAAATCACAGATCCTGAACTGCGAACGGCATTGTATTTCTACTGGACCCCCGCAAACGATAATGACTTTGTGACAGAAGATCCGAGAATAATCCGGGAAAGTATATTTGAACCTGAGTGGCTGAAAGAAATGAATGCGGATGAGCCACTCACAGCGAAAAAGCCCTGACCGGTTACTCGGTTGATTTTTCAGTCGGGTTCTCTGTTGTTTCAGCTGCGATACAGACCAGTTGTTCCTGCCGTTTGCCATTAACCTGTTTGCCGACCCGAAGAAAGATCTCGCTGTCCACCACAGCCGGGCTGGCATAACAGTCGTCCCCCAGCTTGTTGAACGCGACTTCTTTATACCCGTCCGGACTCGCTTCAAACACGAAGGTTTCACCAGACAGGTTCGCAACATAGATCAGACCGTTACACAGAATCGGGGAACCACTGAAAGAACCCCGCAGACGGTTTCGCCAGAGCACATCTCCCGAGTCGATCGACCAGCAATACGCGATTCCATCATCGGTCACACCATATAACTGCCCACCGTGTACCAGCATGGATGGCTCATATATTTTGGTGTCGTTCGACCACAGCAGTTTTCCATCCGCGGATAGACAGACGGTTTCCCGTTTGGGGTAGCCGCCGCTGGCAAAGATTTTATCGGCACTCGTCACAATTGTGCCACACGTCGCTTCGGCCAGACAGGGGGTATTCCAGATCTCCTTTCCTGTCGCTGGATCATAACTGGCAACACGATCACAACCACTGATCAGCAGTTGGTCCCGGCCTCCCACATACGCTACGATGGGACTCGAATACGTGCTGACGGCAGGACGTGCAACACGCCAGGCAATCTCTCCCGTTTTGCGGTCGAGCGCCGCCAGGTAACCGCCGCCTCGATTGTCAGCCGCAATAATCACATACGATTTGTAGAGCAGGGGGGAAGGGGCATAGCCGAACTTCGAATTGAAGGCTCCCAGTTCCTTCTGCCAGACTTTCTTGCCATCCAGATCTAAAGCCGTCGCAATGATTTTTCCCGAGTTCAGGAAAACCGCGTAAATCCGATCCCCGTCAAACAGGACGGTCCCGTTGGCATTGGTCCCTTTTTTATGCAACTCGCCTGGACCGGGGAAGCCCCCCTCATGCAGTACGGTTTCCCAGCGCACCTGACCATCAGCGCGATCGTATGCGATCACCATCTGTTCCTGATCCTGGTCGTCGGCGGTAGCCAACACCACCATGTCTTCCGTCACGACGGGGGAACTATGGCCGCGACCGGGGATATCCGTTCGCCATTTGATATCTTTGGTCTCGCCCCACTCGGTCGGCAGTGGCTGATCAGGGACGTGACCATTTCGATCCGGACCACGCCAGCCCGGCCAGACATGCGACAGATCAGGCAGGTTGGTGTCTTTTAAAGAGACACCACTTGTCTTCACAGAGATTTCTTCAACAGGAGTCGTTTTCGTACAGCCGGCTACCAGCAGTATTCCCAGCAGGAACCATCTGTGAGACATGCGAACCATACTTAAACTCCTCCGTGACGGACTTGAGTAATATCAAAAAAGAATTTCGGAATGAACAACCGGCATCCCAGCCGGATGGCACTCACTCTGCTTCAGCGGCAGAGTGAGTGTGATTCCAGAATCCGTTTTCTGTTTTGCTTATAGTTTTTTCAGAAAGACATTCTTGAAGCGGATCTCACCGCCATGTGTCTGCAGCTGAATCGGACCCGTTTCATAAATCGGATCGTCCTTCTCATAATAGTTATCCATCTTTTTGTTGTCTACTACGAGTTTACCATTCATATAAACGGTAACCTTGTCCCCCTTCATGATAATCCGGAAATGATTCCATTCTCCAAAAGGTTTGTCTGCATGAACGAGGGGGTATTTACCTTCTCCCTTATTATTATACAATCCTCCTGATCCCAGGTTGGCTTTACGATCCCATTTACCACCTTCTTTCGTGGTATCCCAGATCTGCACCTGAGGTACGCCACGCAGATAGATCCCACTGTCGGCTTTCGCGACGGTTTTATAATCAAGCAGCAGCTCGAAATCGCCATAATCTTCGGCTGTCGTCAGGTAAACACCATGCCCGTCATTGACCAGCTCGCCATCTTCTACCGACCAGTGTTCCAGCACGTCTTCCCAGTTCTTCTTCAACAACGCTTCCCGCTCGGCTTCTGGCATGTTCTTGACAGCAACCGGGCTTTTACCTTTGACCTGATGGTAGTTCATGCCAATCCAGCCGGAGAGATCTTTCCCGTTGAAGAGCGCGATAAAACCTTCCGGAGGCTGATTCAGCTTCTCCGCTTCCTTTTTATCCCCGGCAAAACCAGCGGAACTTCCCAGCAGGGCAACGGCCAACAGGGAAAAAAGACTCTGTTTAATAAACGACGATGGATTCATTGTTTGTTCCTCTTGATGCCCGCTGTTACTCAACAGCGCATTTATTGAGACCAGTCGAAGATTCAGTAACCTTCCTAAGTAATTACTCTAATTGGGACAGGCAGGAAATACAATGTGTCCGTGAAAAACAGCAGGAATTTTCGAAATCTCAAACTGAAACAACCCCCAAGCAGTTTTCCAGCCACATTAATTAATCGGGAATTTCCGGCTCGACCAGCTTTGCCAGCTGAACCAGCGAGTCCTGCCAGCCCAGGTAGCAGGCCTCTGTGGGAATCACTTCCGGAATACCTTCCTGCACGATATTAATCTCCGTCCCACAGGAAACCTGTTTCAAATCGACGGTTGTTTTCATTTCTCCCGGCAGATTCGAGTCGTCAAATTTTGACGTATAGCAAATGCGGGTGGGGGGGACCAGTTCGAGATAAGTGCCCCCGAAAGAGTGGCCGTTCCCTGTGGTAAAATTCGTAAAAGACATCTTATAACTGCCCCCCACTTGAGGATCCATCTCGTAAACTCTGGCAGTAAATCCGTCCGGTGGAAGCCAGCGTGCCATGGCATCTTCTTCCAGAAAGGCGCGGTAGATTTTTTCAGGTGTCGTACGGAGAACGCGGTGCAGTCGAACGGTATTGTTTGACATGCTTTCATTCCTTTTCTGAGAGTAAGGCTGAATATCGGCAAAATGTCAGCAGGCAACATCCTGTAGTCGATCAGGCAACGTCCGTTTCGACAACAGCCTTTTAAAAAAATCATGTGGAAACAAATTAAATTTCACAGGGAGC
>JAGQQP010000237.1 GCA_020426085.1 Planctomycetaceae bacterium
GTGATTCGCTCACCATCACTGCTGGGCGAGCCAGCAGTGCCACCCGGCGTCTTTGTTATTCGTGGTGAACGAGTCAGGAAACCAGATTGAGAATCACTGTTGGACGAGCCAACAGTGCCACCCAGCGCTCATCATCACTGCTGGACGAGTAAGTACTGCGACCCGAACGAACCAGCAGTGCCAGCTGGCGTCTTTCTCATTCGTGGTGAAGCGAGTGAGGAGATTTGAACACAGTCACTGTTGGGCGAGCCAACAGTGCCACCAGGGCACTTGCTTTTTTCGTTTTTTGCTACCACGAAAAACACGAAAACTCATGAAAGTATGATGTGAATTTTCAAAATAAGGGATGAGGTAGAATGATGGATTGTTTCTCTCATTTATTTACTGATGGATTTTTTGAGGAAGCTGATTTCGGGCCCTGTCTGGTTTCATTGTTTGTGGGAATATTTTCTGCAGAGGCGTGGGGGTGTCAAGGGGGGATGAACAGAATCGGGTGGCGATACTGGTTGACAGGGGGCCGATGTAGTGCGATGCCGGGGCGGTTCTGGGGTGATGAACGCCGATGTGTGGCGACCCACACGGGAACTTTACGAACTGGTGTTGTTTCAGGCAGTGGAAATCTGGAAAAAAGGGGCTCATTTGTAGTGAAGACCGGGAACAAATGCGTGGTGTTTCAGTGTCTGTAAAACTGAGCACGCGCGCGACCAAAAACAACGCTTATCGCCAGCGGCGCGGCGGGGTCAAGTTCAGAATCCTCAGTATGACTTTGTGAAACCCCCTGTTGGGTGCGGAATTTACACTTTCCCTTTCGGGGCACTTACCGTTAAGATGTGTAGTATATACTTGTATTGTTTGAGCCGAAACAAAAGGCATAGTTCGTACAAACCGCCAGGGAAAAGGGGTTTCACAGGGAGAAATTCCGAGAATGCCGTTTCTTCCGCGACCGTTATCGTTTAAATTCAACTCCTTGCAATATCAGATTTTATATTGATCTTTGACCGGAATCCCGGTCTACCTGATTTGAGTATCAGCCCAATTTTGAGGAACAACAGCGTGAAATCTATCTGGGCGTATCTGTTCGTCTTTCTTTGTGTGGTACTGTGTTTGACGGAGCTTCCTGCGCAGACCGATCAGAATGGTGGCGGCGGTAATCAGGAACAGACCCCGCGGACAGTCACTGTTGCTGCTGCACAGGGGCAGTATCCACCTCTGCCGGTTCCCTTTTTTCGGGGGAACGACCCGCGGTATGTAAACATGCAAGGCTTTTATTTCAGCCTGTGGAAGTTCGTGCCTGTCGTGCTGGTGTTTCTGTTGTGGGCGAAAACGTCGTACTGGGTGGATGACGACAGCCGCAGCCTGAAATGTGATACCGAATTCTGGAGTTCGCTGATTCTGGTTGTGGGAGGGCTGGGTTTTCTGCTTACATTCTGCATGCCCAGTTTTGCCTTCGGGTTTGTGGTGCTGGCGCTGAGTTATGGAGCGCCGCTGGGTTTTTATATTCGTGAACGAAACGGGAAAGTTCCTGCTTCCAGCCGGGTAATGACTCCTCAGCACATTCGGAATATGACTCTGCGATATCTGTCTCAAATGGGGATTCGTGTCGGCGGTAAAAAGACCCAGCAGGCGGTGATGGGGCCTGACATCCGATTTGTCGGCCGGTCTGCCACCGGTCGCGGCGATGACCCGGCCAGTTCGCGGCGTGTGGAAAATTCACGCGGGTTTCTGGCTGCGAAAGAACTGATTTACGATGCTATTATGCGTCGCGCGACGGACGTGCATCTGGAGCCTAAAGAAGATGAGTTTGGCATCCGTCTGCGTATTGACGGAGTGATGTATCCCACCGAAGGTTTTGACCGGGGCGTTGGTGAAGCGGTGCTGAACATCTTCAAGGTGCTGGGAGCAATGGACATCACCGAGAAACGGCGTCCGCAGGACGGGAGTTTCCGGGCGATCATGCCTGACCGCGAGATTGACTTTCGTCTGGCCAGCCAGGGAACGCGTCATGGCGAAAAGATGAGTCTGCGTATTCTGGACCAGGCAAATTCGATCGCTTCGCTGACCGAACTGGGAATTCGCAAGCAGCTGGTCGACAGACTGAGTGCCATCGTCAAGCAGCCCCATGGTCTGTTTTTATGCTGCGGTCCAACCGGTGCCGGTAAATCGACGACGTTGTTTGCCGCTTTGCATGAAATCGACCCTTACCAGCGAAACATTATTACGATTGAAGATCCGGTCGAATACCGGATTGAAAACGTGTCACAGATTGAGATCAACCAGAAGGCGGGGCAGACCTTTGCAGAATCGTTAAGAAGTATTCTGCGTCAGGACCCGGATGTGGTGATGATCGGGGAAATTCGCGATGCGGAAACCGCGCGGATTGCCTGCCAGGCGGCGAATACCGGGCATATGGTGTTTTCGACGGTTCACGCGAATGACACGTTTACAGCCTTGTATCGTTTGATTGACCTGGAAGTGGAACCGTTCATGCTGGCCAGTTCCCTGTCGGCATTACTGGCGCAACGGTTGGCGCGGCGGCTGTGCCCGGACTGTAAAGAAGAGTATCAGCCAAATCCGGAGTTTCTGAAGAAGGCCAACCTGCCTCCCGATAAAGTGAAGTCCTTTTACCGCCAGCCGAAAAATCCGGAAGGGGTTTGTCCGAACTGTGGCGGCCTGGGTTACAAAGGACGAATCAGTGTGGTCGAGCTGCTTGATTTTAACGAGCGGATGCGGGATATGATTCGGGATACCGCCAATATTTCCCAGTTGAAAGCACAGGCCCGGAAGAACGGCATGTTGTATATGAAAGAAGAAGGTTTGAGGCTCGTCGTTAAAGGGATTACTTCCATTGACGAATTACTGCGGGTCGTGAAGTAAGCAGCAGCAATAAAATATTTCAGCGAGCAGTCGCATTTATCAATATTATCAATCGAAATCATTGTTATTCATTCTGGACTTCAAACATGATTGACATCTTACTGCTGGCCATTCTGGGGATCGTGACCTGGTGTGTTGCCAGTGAAGGCGCCTGGGGAGCCGGTTTTATCTTTGTCTCTGTCCTGCTGGCAGGTCTGCTGGCGATGAACTTTTTTGAGCCCCTGGCGACGTTTCTGACCAACAGTATTGCGAACTCCAGTGCCTGGCAGATGCGCTGGGACTGCATCTCTTTAATCGGGTTATTTGTGGGCTTCATTTTTCTGTTTCGTGAAATTACCGTTCGGATTGCGCCTGCCTACATGCACGTGCATCCGCTGGTTCACGAAGTGGCTCGCTGGGGATTTGCTGCGATGACCGGTTACGTTGCCATGGCTTTTCTGCTGACGGCATTACACACCTCACCATTGCCTCGCGAGTTTGCCGGTTTTACTCCGGAACGTAAAAACTTTTTTGGGGTGCTGGCACCGGATCGGGAATGGCTGGGATTCACGCAGTATGTTTCTGAAAAGTCCATGCGAAAAGGGGCACTGGGGCATCTGTTTGACGGACCGGAATACTCGTTCCCCAATCAGGATAACAAAATCTGGCCTTCGTTCCCGATTCGCTATGCGACCCGGCGAGGCGAGGGGGGGGCAATGGGAGCCGCGGCGAAACCATTGACCGAAGATAAAGCAGATCGTTCATTCTGAGGCAGATCGTCCGGGAAGCCGGATTCAACTCTGCTGATTTTGAAACAGCCGGACCAGCTGCGGGATAAAGCGTTCGAAGGCACGCGCACGGTGGCTGAGATGCTGTTTGACAATCGGCGCCAGTTCTCCAAACGTCTTATGCAGTTCGATGATTTCGAAATAGGGATCATAGCCGAACCCGTTCTGTCCGCGGGGGGCTTCCGTCATCCGTCCCCGACAGCGGGCTTCGACCTGCAGGCAGATTTCACCTGAGGGATCTGAGAGTGCAACGTTACAGACATAGGCGGCGGTTCGTTTTTCCTGGGGAACCCCGCTCAGTTCCTGCAGCATCTTTTCGTTGTTCTTTTCATCGGTTGCATTCTCGCCACTGAAGCGGGCGGAATAGATTCCCGGAGCACCATCGAGGGCATCGATCATGAGTCCGCTGTCTTCTCCGATCGTCCAGTGTGAGAGGGTGCGCGCGGTCTGCGAAGCTTTTTTAGCCGCGTTTTCGCCGAAGGTGCTGCCGTCTTCGACGACTTCTTCTGCTTCCTGGAAATCGGCTACACTCTGAACCTGAATACCATGCGGGGCCAGGAGCTCAGAAATTTCACCTGCTTTTTTCTGATTACGACTGGCGAGAACGATGATTGGATAATGAGACATGCAACTGTTTTCAAAAGAGACATCAATCGAAGGCGACGAACACGGGAAGGCGCGGCGCAAAAAAGAAGCCTTCCCGAATTCTGGCACTTTATCAGGCCTGTTGAACGGAGGGAAGGCTATCGCGATGTTTGATCGAGTTGATCCGGATGCTTATCTGGTTTTGGGAACCTGCATCAGTACCGGTTTGGGATCGAAGACCCAGGACGCCAATGGTGGTGCACTCGGTGAATTTCCGGGAATGATGAAGTACTCGGACGTCATGGCTTCGATACCGGTTTTCGGGTGTGGTCTCATTTTCGCACCAAACAGTTTGGCGTACGGTTCGATGCGGGGGTCGTCGGGACTTTTGAAAGAACCCACGGTGACAATGGAGCGATATTTTTCGTGCAGTACGTACGCATCAATGTCTGTCGCATTTCCAGCAGGGAAGCCATACTTTTTCGCTTCGCGTAAGGACTTTGCTAAAATCCACGCATTTCGTGCGGCTTTGTCCAGGCTGTTTTCTTCGTCATCAGATGAGTTGGCTGCTTCAGTAGCATTAGCAAATCGTGAAGTGGCTGTTTCTGTGACTGAATTTCCATAGAAGGAAGCGATGACCAGAGTGTAATTGCCTTTGTTCGTCAGCAGAGAGTTTTCAATGCCGGAGTTGAGCTTGGCGATCAGCGGATCCTGTTTTCGCTGGGCGACTTCCTGCGGCGAGAGCAGTGGGTTAATCGTGAGGAATGCACCGCTCAGAGGCCCGGGCTGTCCGGGAGTTTTTTTGTAGACACCATTTTCGGTAAGCACTTCCGGCTGGAAGTGTTTGATATATTTGAGAGTCTTCTGTGCGACTTCATCTTCACTGTCAGAATAATTACCGGCGATCACAGAAATCATGGCGCGCTGGGCGGCATAGCTGCGACGTTCTTCGCGACCCAAACGGTCGAGTGTATTGAACCGTTGGATGACGGATTCCTGACTGAAGGTGTAAGCAGGGATGCCGCGTTTTCGAAGTTCGAAGACCAGTTCATCGGCTGCTTCCTGGGCGCTTAAGCCTTTGGAACGTCTGCTTTCCGGAATATCACGCAGACTGGCGACCATGATCATCCATGGTCCATGCCTTTTGGTCAATTTGTATTTCTTACCTTTGACGGCTTCGATGCGCGCCTCTGCGACAGGCAGAAAACCGGTCGCGCAGACCGTCACGGCGATGGTAAAAATCAAACAATGTTTCAAGAGATGCATGGTCCGCATATCAGTTTCCCTTCTGAACAGCGTCCGAACCGGATGGATTTAAGTTTGAATGATTGAGGCTTCGTTTCCGACTTCATCCTGAAGAGAAACTATCGTCTCAAGTAGAGACGTTGGTCGTAATAATGTTGAGCTGCCTCAGACATGCGCCGGGAGTCTAGCAGTTCTGCAAAAATGAGTCCAGAGCTGATTTTTCCTGACGATTTTACAAGATGAGACGTTGGAAAAAGTCACAGGAGCGGCGTTGACAAGGAGAAATGGTTTCCACTGTCCGGGCGGCTAGTCTATAATCTAAGTGATTGTGAAATAATAAGATATCGATTTCGTTGATTCCGGAAGATGATGTATGCGTGTGCTTGTCGTTTCAGATATCCATTCCAACTGGGTGGCTCTTTCTTCGATTCAGGAGGAGTTCGACTACTGTCTGTGTGTCGGAGATCTGGTCGACTACGGGACCGATCCGCTGCCTTGTATTGAATGGGTCAGAGAGCATACGACCGCCTGTGTGCGCGGCAATCACGATCATGCCGTCGCACAGCGAGTGGAAGCAAAAGGCTCTACCGGCTTCCGCAGACTGGCATGTGCCACGCGACCGTTACACTGGGAGCTGCTGGATCGTGTCAGAATGAAATACCTGGCCCGGTTGCCGATCTCACAACAGATTACGATTGAAGGGGTCACCTTCTATCTGGTGCATGGCACGCCCCGAGATCCCCTGGATGAGTATCTGGGTGATAACGAAGCAGCATGGACAGCCCGTCTGCAGGGCATCAATGCGGACTTCATCTGTGTAGGGCATACTCATATTCCGTTTCACCTGGATCTGGGTGACAAGCAGGTGATCAATCCGGGCAGTGTTGGACAGCCCCGGGATGGAGATCCGCGCGCGTCGTATGCCATCATTGAAGATGGCAAGGTTACACTGAAACGTCAGGAGTACGATATTCAGGCAGCCATTCGCCAGATCGAAGCAGCAGGCCTGTCAGGAGAAACACTGGAGATGGCTTCCAGCGTTCTCCTTAACGGGCGAATGACATCTTAGCGATCCGCGTCTGCTGTTACGCGTGAGGTTCGGTCATGCTCATCGGATCCAGAGCTTCCTTGAGCGTTTCCGCCGGCAGGATCTCCTGTTCGGTGCAGAGTTCT
>JAGQQP010000238.1 GCA_020426085.1 Planctomycetaceae bacterium
ATGGAGGAGCTTAAGTCGAGCAGCATGTGACAGCAGAGATTGGTCTCTTCTTCAAACCGTTTGATAAAATGCTGGTTGGAGCGGGCCGCCAGTTTCCAGTCGATATGGCGCGGGTCATCGCCGGGCGTGTATTCCCGGTACTCTGTGAATTCGACGGAAAATCCGTGATAGGGGCTGCGGTGCAGGCCTTTCCAGGTGCCTTCGACGACTGATTTAGCCCGCAGTTCCAGCGATTTAATTCGCATCAGGCAGGCCGGGTCAATCCGTTGTGAAATCAGCCTCTGATTCTGATTGGAACGGGATGTCTGTTTGAGAGGAAGTGTGCTCATGCTTCGACGGGCCTTTTAATGGTTTCAATCAGTTGCTCTACGACCGATTCGACAGTAATACCCTCGGCTTCTGCACGGTAGTTGATCAGGATACGATGGCGCAGGACGGGTGCCAGTAATGCCTGGATATCTTCCAGGATGACATGCACGCGTCCGCGGAGAACGGCCCGCGCTTTGGCACCCAGGATCAGACTTTGCGCAGCGCGCAGACCGGCGCCCCAGTTGACCCATTCATTGATGAAATCGGGTGTCGTTTCCTGTCGAGGCCGCGATGCCGCACAGAGTTGAACCGCGTAGCGGACGAGTTCCTCTGCCACGGGAACTTCGCGGACGAACTGATGAAACTGCAGGATGTCGCTGCCGGTAAACAGTGGCTGGATCGGCTCGGAATTGCGGGCGGTTGTCTGGGCTACCACTGCGACTTCATCGTCTTCCGAAAGATAATCAATCACGAGATTGAACATGAAACGGTCCAGCTGTGCTTCCGGAAGTGGATAGGTGCCTTCCATTTCAATCGGATTTTGCGTCGCCAGCACGAAAAAGGGTTTATCCAGTTCATACTTGATGCCGGTCACGGTGACCTGTTTTTCCTGCATCGCTTCCAGCAGAGCGGCCTGTGTTTTGGGAGGGGTGCGGTTGATTTCGTCGGCCAGGAGAATGTTTGTGAAGACCGGTCCTTTGACAAATTTCATCGCCCGGGACTCCTGTGAATTTCCTGCGAGGATTTCCGTTCCCGTGATATCTGCAGGCATCAGGTCCGGGGTGAATTGAATTCGTTGTGACTTCAATTTGAAAACCTGTGCCAGGGAATTGACCAGGAGTGTTTTTGCCAGTCCGGGTGCTCCCGTAATCAAACAGTGTCCGCCGGCAAATAGCGCGATCAGGAGCTGATCGATGATTTCTTTCTGGCCGATGACTGCTTTGGAGATTTCCGCATCGATCTGCTTGCGGCTGTTCTGCAGCAGTTCGAAAAGGCGTTCCTCTTCACTGCGACTATCGGGTGAGACAACTTTAAGGTTCACGTTTCTGCTCCTGATAGAAAAACTAAAATTTCATGGGCGCTGAATTCAGTGTGTCATGGCGTAAAAAACAATATTGATTCCCAATGGATATGCTTTCTTCTCGGAAAACTCCTGGAAGTACCATTTGTCTTCCCCTTCCCGTTCCCAGCCATCACCCAGGTCGGTATTGTGGCAGACAACGACAATCAGCCGCCCTGCTTCATCAAAGATCCCGCGGTAATGAACTTCCTTAGCGTCTTCCCGTTCCCAGGTGATGCCTTCGGAGCGGCCCCATTGCGCGACGCCGATACTGGGGACCTGTGGTTTTTCTTTCAGATCGTAAACGCAATGAAAGATGGGATGTTCCAGGGGGATGTCAACGAGTTCCCGTTCGGGGAAAACGCGTTTCATTTCCATGGCGAAATTATCCCACTCTGCTTCTCCCCAGAAATCGTCCACCATCATGAAGCCGCCGTTTAGCAGGTAACGCCGCAGACAGGTGGCTTCTTCTTCAGTAAATTCCAGGGAGCCGGGTTCGATCATGTAGATGAACGGGTAGTCAAACAGTTCTTTGTCGGTCAGTTCCAGGATGCGACCCTCCGGATCGACTTTCATGGAAGTGAGCTGCTGCAGGCGATAAGAAAAGTTTAAGTCACTGTCCGGGTAATCGGTGGCCCAGCGTCGCCAGCCCTGGTGGGAGTTGTAGCGAACCCTGACGAAGGTGAAGACATCGTGCCTGAATTCCGGGTCGTTTTTCCACTCGGGAACACCGCCGCGGTCCGCGGGGATGCTCCTGCGATACTGTCCAATGGAGATCGTAACGACAATCAGAGATGCGCAGATTACTGCCAGCGAAATCAATGATTTTTTCATGTCAGGCTCCTCCTGAGCCTTTTCAGTCCCTACATCAACCTGTGTAAGACATTAAGGTGTGTTTGCAGTTAATTCGAGCAATAGTTGGTGTGCAGCCCTGAATCGAGGGGCCTGTTCGAGCGCGATGAGTGTGTGTCGTTTTGCTTTCTGTTTATGAGTATCCTGTAGCAAACGGGCGAGCTGATAGTGAGTTTCTGCAGGGTTATGTGGTTCTAACGCAAGAATCGCCTGATACGCGGCGACTGCTTCCGCAGGGCGATTCAATTGAATACAGGCGGTGGCCAGTCTCTGTTGAGTCTCCTGGTCAAGCGGATTGATTGCGTTGGCATCCTGACAGGCCTGATAAACAGCGTGCCAGTTTTCCTGTTGCTGGTAAAGAGTCGCCAGTCGTTGGAAGACTGCGAGCGCGTTCGGGTTATATTTCGCGTGCTGTTCGAGATACGATTGTTCCACATCAAAGCGTTCCTGTTTCTGGTAGAGGGCTGCCAGTCGCAGGCAGGCATTGTCTGCTCCCGTATATTGTGGATAGAGCCTGACCAGTTTTTTGAGGGTTGTTTCCAGTTCCGCAGTGCGGTTTTCTTCTTCCAGAATTCGGGAATATGCCATCAGTCCCTGGAAATGATGAGGGTGTTCGCGGATCCAGTCATCGAATCGTTTCGTGTCATCACTGGTGAGAGCGGTCAGATCCTGTTCGGACCAGTCGACTTCAGACGCGAAATTTTTCGCTTCTGCTGTCAGGTACGTAGCGAAATCCTGTTCCAGTTCTCCCAGTGTTTTCGTGCGACGTTCTATGGCGACATTGACCGGGACACCAGCCTGCAAATCGCTCAGAATGGACTTCATGGCGTCGAAACCGAATTCATTAATCAGGTATTCTACGACCATGGATGACTGGTAGTAGGCGAACTGAATGTGCAGACCGCTTTTGGGGTTCAGGAAAGCGCTGCTCAATTCACTGATGGGTGTCGTTTCCCCTTTCAGAATCATGTCGCGGTACTGGGGAATCATCGTCTCACCCCAGTGAGGGTTTTTCTGGCGTTCTTCATAGACGGAAAGGCCTTCACTGATCCAGCGCGGCATTTTATTTTTTGTCAGTTCCAGCGTCACCACATGGCAGAATTCATGCCATAAAACGGACTGCCAGTTTGTAGGATGCTCCGCCTGAGACGCCGGGCTGTTGGCGGTGATGACTTTTCCAAAACAGACACCCAGATAACCGGAGACGGCAGGCATGCCGAAGGTACGGACTGCGAAATCATCCGGATTGGGAAAGATTTCGACGGTAATTTTCTGATCGAGTTCCAGGCCATATTTTTTGCAGAGAGTCTGTTTTGCTTCGTGCAGGAGTTTCAGAACTTCCTGGCCGTACACTTCGGCTTCACGGGCTTCCATGCGTACGATGAAGGTTTCATCTTCCAGTGTTTTGAAACTGGCCAGCTGATCTTTGAGTTCCAGGAGATTGAATGTTGTCGTGTCATAACCGTCCTGTTGATGTGCCAGCAGGGCGTGTTCCCAGCCGCTGACTTCGAGTCCCAGGCGTAATTCATCCTGAGCCAGCTGGATACGGGCTGGAATGAATTTAGCGTCTTTCTGAAGTGCCAGGCGCTGGTAGGCGGCTCCTTCGGAAAAACGATAGTGTTCGGAGAGGGCTTTTCCGATCTGGTAATCTACTTTGGGGTTCTGGTCATGGTGACTGAGCGCCTCCCAGTAACAGGCTGTTTCTTCATGCGGACGATGCTCAAAGTGTGCGATGACCGCCAGACAGGACCAGGCTTCGGCCTGATGGGGATTGATATCGAGCACTGATTCCAGGCGTTGTTTTGCCTCAGCGTACTGCTCGGAATGAATGCAGCGATCGATTTGTTCCAGGTGAGCCGGGATGTATTGAGGGTTGATACTTAAGACCTGTAACATCAGCTTTTCAGAACGCTCGGGACTGCCGGACTGTAGTGCTTTTGCCAGGCCGAACAGCAGGTCAACATCTGCGGGAATTTTTTTGGTTGCGGCTTCGAATGTTTCCTGTGCCAGAATAAAGTCGCGTTTGGATAATGCCAGATTGCCGCTGGCCAGGTAAGCGTCTTTATGCTCTGGGTATTCCCTGATGGCGCGATCGTAAAAGGACTCCAGTACGACTGCGGGATCTGCTTTTTTCAGGAGGGATGCCTGACCTAATGCGATCAGGCTGCTGGCATCGGTATATCGCCAGGCAGAGCGGCTGGCCAGTTCGTGAATACTGTTGAGGAATTCTTCTGCAGATTCATGCTCGTTATTGAGTTGGTAGATCTCATACGCTTTGAGGCGAAGCGGCAAGCTCCAGGAATAACGTTTGAGTCCTGCGTCAATGGTCTGTTTCGCTTCTGCATATTGACCAACAGCCAGTTCTGCTTTTGCTTTCAGCAGTGGCCATTCAGAACCATACGTTTTTTTCAGTATCGCTGCTTCTGTTTTCTCAATACAGGTCTGATACTGACCGGAATTGAGAAGTTGCTCACACTGTTCCAGGTCATTTGCAGAGAGGGCTTGCTGGCTGAAAATGAGCAGTAGCAGGAAACAGAATGAGGGGAGAGAAAGAGTGCGGTTCACAAGTGTTTTGTGAGCGGGCCGGTTGAGAGATCCGGCGGGAAGTTCAAGTTTGAACTGGTAACCTTGCACTCTTTGCATATGCGCCCTTCCCTGGGAAAGTCCAATGTGCGAAATAAATTTCGCGATCATTGAGATACCATACTTCAGAGTCGGATCCAAAACGGCTTCGTATCCGAAACACCGAAGGAAATTACTTCTGACTCAAGTAGCGCTGGATGTAAGTCATAAGTTGGCGAGCCAACGAAGAACCATATCTGATTTTTGCAAAATGTGCAATAAGAATTTTTTTCAGGAGGGATAATTCTCAAGTTTCTTTCTTTTTGCCGGCAGACCAGGTAAATGAAAACAGGCAGCTCACTTTACTGTTTTGAAGCAAAGTGGCTGCCTGTTAAGCAGATCTCAGATTATGCTGAATGCAATTAAAGAAACTGTTTCAGCAGATCAACTTACTTTAGAATTCACCCAGAACCTGACCATCGTTGATGATAGAGAGTTTCTGATAAGTACCCATGGCAGCAGCACCTGCTGTTGAGTTGTAGTCAGAAGAGTTGATGTTCTCGCTGATGAATCGGACGGTACCATCACCCAGCAGGAAGTGACATCCACCTACGTGCTGGCTGCTGAAACCACGATGAGGAGCAGAACCAGTTGTTTTCTGGTTGATGTTTGTGGCTTGTGATACCACACCAAGAGTGTCTTCTTCCAGACCGCTGGTAATACCACCTGTGGTATTGTAGCGACCACCTGCCCAGATAGCAGAATAGGGCTGCTGAATTGTGCTGCCGGTCTGCTGGAATGCACGTTCACCAACCAGAATTGTGTTAGAAGTTCCATCTGTGAAATCACGGAAACGGACACTGCTTCGTGGGAAGAAGGAACCTTTATACTGATAGGTGTTGTTTGGCGTACCTGTCAGGTCGGAAACATGACCTGAGACAGCGGGGTAGCTTAGAGCACCGTAACCGTTTGTGCCATCAGTACGCTGGTTGTTAACCACAGGTACGATGGATGAGGGGCAGCGGTAAACGGGAATAGCGGTCTGCAGTGCGTTTGTGGTTGAACCGAAGGTGGCATTGGCCAGGGGCATCGTCAAACCACCGTTAGGATTGATGGTGTTGTAAAGCGGAGCCTGATCAACGAAAGGCAGCAGGAATGTGGACCAGGCCCAGTTGTAATCGGTAGTAGCACTGGCTGCATTAGTGTAGCCCAGTGGGAAGACTCGGTGTGTATCAGCGTAGTTGTGAATGGCGATGCCAATTTGCTTGAGGCTATTTTTGCAGGTGGAACGCCGCGCAGCTTCACGTGCCTGTTGAACAGCGGGAAGGAGTAACGCAATCAAGATCGCGATGATTGCAATTACCACAAGTAGTTCGATCAGTGTGAACCCGCGTTTGGGGGTTCCGGGACAACTCTTCATCTTAACTCCAGTTAAAAACGGAATGGGTTAGAGGGTGCCTGCAAGAAACTATACTGTTTCTGCTAAAAATTGAAGGTGGGTAGCTTCGAGCACATTGAAAGCACTAGAAACTTATACCTGTCAGGAAGAGGAAACAAGCAATCATTGAACTTTGTTCAAAAAAAAATGGAAAATTTTTTTGAATAGTACGATTGTGTATAGTGGCAGGCCTCTAAACCCCTTTTTTCAAGGGTTTATTTTGAGAAAAATTGTCAAGAAAAATATGATTTTGACGAACGTGACATTCTGTGCACAGGGAAAAATTCCATGGTCTACACTTATTGGCACGGTGTCTAATCAGCGTCGCAGTCGCTCGAATCGGGCCAGGGCCATCAATGGAAAATAGGTCC
>JAGQQP010000239.1 GCA_020426085.1 Planctomycetaceae bacterium
TCGCTCAAGTACAAAGATGCCGGTACTCCACTGGTCGTTCTCGCTGGCGGCGATTACGGCATGGGTTCCTCACGTGACTGGGCTGCCAAAGGAACATTCCTGCTGGGCATCAAAGCCGTCATCGCAACCTCGTTTGAACGTATTCACCGTTCCAACCTGGTCGGCATGGGCGTGCTGCCTCTGCAGTTCCGTGACGGAGAAAGCCGCGAAGAACTGGGACTGGACGGAACGGAAACTTTCGATATCGAACTGGACGACAACCTGAAACCAGGACAGGCGATCCGGGTCACCGCAACCAAGGAAAATGGAACTCAGGTTCTGTTTACGGTCCAGTGTCGAATTGATACTCCCGTCGAAGTCGAATACTACCGTAACGGCGGAATTCTGCACAAAGTCCTTCGCGATCTGGCTGCATCCTGAGTTGATGGAGACTGCGTTTGAGACCGATCTGATTGTCGAGGACTACCTGGACGGTGCCCGCATCGATCGGTTTCTGAGCCGTCATTTCCGAAACTATTCGACACATCGTCTGCAGCGTATCGTACAGGCGGGGTTTGCCCAGGTGAACGGCATCCCCGCTGATCCGCTGCAACGCGTGTTTCGCGGCCAGGAAATCAGCATCAGGCTCCCCGAACCGCCCGATAAAACATACGATCCGGAACCACTGCCACTGGAGATTCTGTATGAAGACGCGTGGCTGATCATCATCAACAAGCCACCGGGTATGATTGCGCATCCAGCGGGAAATATCCTCACGGGTACGGTCGCGAATGCTCTGCAATATTATCTGGATCAGCAGACAGGCGTGCGCAGTCTGTTGCGTCCCGGCATTGTCCATCGGCTCGACCAGTTCACCAGCGGAATTCTGATCGTCGACAAAGAGCATCTGGCTCATCGCAGTCTCTCGATTCAGTTCCAGCAGAACCGGGTCAGCAAATCATACCTGGCGATTGTCCGTGATCAGCCGGAACAGGATGAATTTGAAAATCATGATGCGATTGGAGAACATCCGACACAGGCAGGCGTCTGCATGACGACCCACCCCGATGCACTGCGGGCTAAAGAGGCGTTTACCCGTTTTGAAGTGGTAGAACGCTTGCCGGACCACTCACTGATTCGTGCATTTCCTAAAACCGGGCGTCTGCACCAGATCCGTGTGCACCTGTCAGACCTGGGATTCCCGATCATCGCCGACGACTTCTATGGCAATGACGCCAGGCTGCTCGATGATCGCACCCTGATCACCAGACAGGCATTGCACGCCGAACAGATTGAGTTCTCTCATCCTGTGACAGACCTGCGGATGAAAATTTCCGCCGGAGTACCAGCTGATTTTCAACTGGCACTCCAGCGGATTCGGAGCGCCTGGAGTGAATAACAACAATGTATCATAGTGACCGTCACACTATGTTCCTCAAACCACTTCGCCTCACGCCGGTTAGAGCGCATCACATTTAAGCAGAGTGTCTCTCAATCTACTATTCTCGGTTCAAACAACCCTGGAAACGCTGTAGTAAAACTGTCTCCAGCTTAGACTTCCACGGTTTCCTCTTCATCCGATTCAGCGGGCTGCTCTTCCGCAACGGAATTCAGTGCGGCATCAATACTGATTTTGGTGAGCTTCGATTCTTCAAACAGACGATCCAGGCTCATTTTCTCAAACGCATCGAAGGCAGCCACTTTGTAACATTCTGCCATCGTCGGATAGTTAAAGACGGCGTTACGAAAATATTCGATCGTGCCACCAAAGGACATGACTGTCTGCCCGATGTGCACAATCTCCGTCGCTGCTTCACCAATCGCATGAATGCCCAGAATCTTGAGCGTTTCCCGATGAAACAGGATTTTCAACATCCCGTCCCGGTCACCCGATATCTGTCCGCGAGCGATTTCGCGATAACGGGCCGCCCCCACTTCATACGGAATATGGGCATCCGTCAGCTGTTGTTCGGTTTTGCCGACCATCGAAATTTCCGGGATTGTAAACAATCCATAAGGCATCAGATCGAATGCCTCAAATGGTTCATTGAAGGCATTGCAAACGACGCGACGCCCCTGCTCCATCGAAACACTGGCCAGCGCCGGAAAACCGACAATATCACCGGCTCCATAAATATGAGGTACCCACGTCTGATGCTCTTCGTTACACCACAATCGACCGCGTTCATCAGGCTCCAGACCGGCTGCCTGAAAATTCAACTCGTCCGCATCGCCTACGCGTCCCACCGTATACAACACGGAATCTGCCACGAGGCGTTTGCCACTTTCGGTCTGGACTGCGGCCATCGAATCAGAAAACCGTTCGATGCCCACCACTTCTTCTCCCATGCGGAAGACCATTCCCAGCGAACGGGCATGATGAATCAACGCGTCGATAATCTCGCGATCGCAAAACTCCAGCAGTCGCTCGCGACCGTCCAGAACGGTCACTTCCACGCCCAGCGTCGCAAACATGATGGCGTATTCAATACCAATCACGCCGCCACCCACGACGATCATCGAACGGGGAATCTGTTTCAGGTCGATAATTTCGTCTGAGTCAAAAATCGTCTCACCATCGAAAGGAATATGAGGCGGACGCGAAGGCTTGGTTCCCGTTGCAACCAGGATATAGTCTCCGTATAACACTTTCCGACCTGTTTCGCAGTCGACTTCCACTTCATGCGGACTGACGAATTTGGCTTCACCGATAAACACTTCGACGCCATTCCGCTCGAGCTGATCATGAATGATTTCCAGTTCATGCTCTGCGACATCCGCCAGCTTCAGACGCAGATCCTGCATCGTGATCCGACGCTTGCGGCGGTACCATTTGCTGTAAACATCTCGATGACGATATCCTGTCAGATATAAAATAGCTTCCCGCATGGTCTTCGACGGGATCGTCCCTTTATGCAGACAGACGCCCCCCATACCACGAAAGTTGCGCTCAATAATGGCAACACGCTTCCCCAGCTTTGAAGCGGCAATCGCAGCCTTCTGGCCGGCGGGACCACTCCCGATAATCACAATGTCGTATTTCATCGCTCCACCCACAATGTGTCAGCATCTCTTCCCACTCACGGCTCTCTTCCGCCGAATGTCAAAATGAGAAGACTGGCTGAACTTTTCTACATAAACGAACACATCTAAGTTCGGAATACTGGTGGTCTGACAAAGATATAAAGATTGAAGCAATCAATGAAACAGGCTATTTTGCGTGTAACTTGACGGTTATACTGATAATACCAGCAACAGGAATCTGAAATGCCTCCCCGGAAGCACCAGCAGCGCAGCTGTCTCGCCGTATCTGGTTCTTCTCTCAGCTGACTCACGATAAGGAACTTCGATGAATCACCACATCCGAAAAATCTGGAACGTTCCGGAACACGAACATACTCCTCTTGAAGTATTTGAAAACCGGAAACTATACCGCCGGGAATTCCTGCAGCGCATGGGGACGGGGCTGGGCATTGCCGGTCTGGCAGGTATGCTCTCAAGTTGTGAGCAGGTCACCAGAGAAGAAATCGAACAGGCAGGCGCAAGCACCCCTGTTCCTCAGGCTGAGAATTCCATTTATCCGGCGGAGCGAAATCCTGCCTTCAAATACGGACGGCCGGAAACTGACCCCATCGAAGCGGAACAATTCACTAACTTTTACGAGTTCACCGGACCGACCTCCAAACAGACCTGGAAATATGTGGAGAACTTCGAAACCGCTCCCTGGTCAGTCGCCGTGGAAGGGGAATGCGAAAAGCCCCGTACCTTCGATCTGGATGACCTGTTCAAAGAGTTGAAATTTGAGGAACGCGCCTATCGGCATCGCTGTGTTGAGACCTGGGCGATGTGCGTGCCCTGGACCGGTTTTCCTCTGGCCAGTCTGTTAAAACTGGTGGAACCGAAAGCGTCAGCGAAATATGTCGCTTTCGAAACGTTCAACAAGCCGAAACAGGCCCCGTATATGGAATCCAGCGGAACAGGAACCTGGCCATGGCCTTATACCGAAGGTTTGACAATGCCTGAAGCAATGAACGATCTGGCCTTCATCGCAACCGGCCTGTACGGAGCGCCGTTACTCAAACAGAATGGTGCCCCCATTCGACTGGTTGTCCCCTGGAAGTATGGCTTCAAGTCCGGCAAATCCATCGTGAAGATTAAACTCACACAGGACCAGCCGGCGACGTTCTGGAATACCGTCAACCCTAACGAATACGGGTTCGTCGCGAACGTGAACCCCGAAGTTCCCCATCCCCGCTGGAGTCAGCGCACGGAATGGATGCTGGGAACCGAAAAACGCTACGATACGAAACCGTTTAATGGTTACGGCGAATATGTCGCCAGCCTGTATCAAGGCTGAAATATCAGGGCTGAAATCAGAGCAGGCAATGCAAAAAGCCCCGGCAGAGGTCAACCTGCCGGGGCTTCTGTTATATCTCAATCAGTCGTTTATTCAGACTTAGATTGCACATCTCAATTAGCCATAGCGTCTGTCAATCTAATATACTCGGTCCAAATGGACTTGGAGACGCTACAGTAAAACTAGACTCAGTCTAGTCGTCTGAAGTAAACATCATGACGATTCGCAGCACGTACCAGAACAGTGTGGCGACAGAGGCAAACAGAGCCAGTGAAGCAGACACATACTGATCGGTCGAGTAGTGATGCAGAATGTTCGAAGTATCATAGAGAATGTAACCACTGAGCAGAATGACCATCGCAGCAGCAAACCAGATTCCCAGTGAGAACCCGAACAGCGACGCACCAATGGCGATTCCGATTGCTGCCAGACCGGCAATCGTCAGGAAACCTCCCATGAAGGAGAAATCGGCTCCGGTTACAAACACATAGGCGGTCAGTCCACCAAAGATACACAAGGTAATAATCGCCGCGATCGGAATCACGGTGGGATTGGCGAATTGTGTGGCGATATACAGGATCGGTACAAAGATCAACGCTTCCGCGACGATGTATAACCCCAGTCCTGCATACTGCACAGCCAGCGATTTAGCGCTGGAAGCCATGGCGCTGGCAACCCAGCTGGCACCCATGAAAGCGATCAGCACCAGCCACCAGTTACCACCAATGGCGCCCATCATGCCTTCCACGAGGGCTTTGTTACTGAACAGGATAAATTCCAGGCCCATGAAGGCGAAAATGGCACCGGTCAGGTGCATGTAGGTCTTGCGGATAAAAGCGGCGCGTTCGGAAGCAATTGCGTCAATGGCAAAGACGCCGCCGCCCGCCGTTGTATCCTGGTCGTAATAATCAGGAGTGTAGTTGTTCATTGACAGTTTTCTCCAAGTGAGTGAGAAGGGATGTTCCAGACGAACACAGTTTGGGTCATCAGTTTCAATCAGTCTGCTTTCGCCACTTTAACATCCGCGGCTGGCAGGCATGCTAATTATAGATTACGGTGCACAAAATTCAAGTACAAGTAAAAACTCTTTTGCAGCAGGGATTTTATAGGCTGCTTTTATTCTGCCACCGGGTACAGCACTTTCGTTATGGCGGGCAATTTGTTCTGATACTTCATACGTAAGTTTACAGCAGAGAATTCAAAAAATTCTAGAAAATAATTGTGAAAGCCTACGAAATATTTGATGAAATGAATGGATTAAAATCAGAAAAAACAGACCAAAAATGGGAATTCTGGATCGATGTCGGCGGCACCTTCACAGACTGTATCGCCCGCGCGCCTGACAGCAGATTCATTCCGTTTAAGACTCTTAGTTCGGGTATTACCAAAGGCCATGTACAGGAAATAACGGCCCCTGATACCATCCTCGACCCATCCCGGGTCGGCAACCCGGCAAACTTCTGGCAGGAGTATCAGGTTGAATTTCTGAATGAAGAGGGAGAATCCCTGCATACCGCACAGGTGACGCGGTTTGACAACCAGACCGGCTCCCTGACTTTCCAACCCGCTCTGCCTCCCACGGTACAGGTCTCCACCGGCTATGAACTCTCTTCCGGTGAAGAAGCCCCTGTCCTGGCAATCCGCTGGATTCTCGGCCTGCAGAAATCCGCCCTGATTACCGACGTCAGTGTCAAACTGGGAACCACCCGTGGTACCAATGCCCTGCTCACCCGCAATGGTGCGCGCACTGCTTTCATCACTACGAAAGGTTTTGCCGACGTCCTGCTGATCGGCAACCAGGACCGCCCCCGTCTGTTTGATCTGGCCATTCAAAAACCGGAGCCCCTCTTTGAAACCGCTCTGGAAATCGAGGAACGGATCGACGCGGAAGGCAAGGTACTCCGCGCCCCTGATCCCGCTCGCATTCGTCAGCAACTCGAGCAACTCAAAACAACCGGCGTGGAGTCACTGGCTATCTGCCTGCTGCATTCTTTCGCCAACCCCGAGCATGAAGAACTGGTCGCCCGCCTCGCTACCGAAGCCGGCTTTGACGAAATCAGTGTTTCCAGCCGCCTGTCTCCGCTCATCAAAATCGTCTCCCGCGGTGACACGACGGTCATGGACGCTTATTTGAATCCGATCCTCAAAGACTACATCCACAAACTACGCACGCCTCTCAAAAACTGTGAATTGAAACTCATGACATCCGCCGGTGGTCTTGTCGATGCAGATCATTTCGTCGGTAAAGACAGC
>JAGQQP010000023.1 GCA_020426085.1 Planctomycetaceae bacterium
CTTTACTAAGAAAGGGTCTACCATGAAAACATCTCTGGCGTAGCAGTTTATTTAGAAAGTGACAGTAACAGATGCGCTCTGTTCATCTGAAATAATTCTACTGATTGCCAGTACACGATGCAAATTGTATCTGTTCAATTCTGCGACTGCAGTTGAATCATCACTGCAGGTTATCGAGCCGAGTTTGGAATGCGTTCCTTCAGAATCATCCGCAGCTCGTGAACTTCCCGTTTTAGCTCATTGACCTCATTTCGCAGTTGCTGCAGCGATTCTCGTACTTCGTGATGGGGGCCGTGATCTGGGTGATGCCTGTGTTCGAGGTGTTGCTGCAGACGCTGATGTTGTTCTTCGGCTTCACGGTGAACCTGATGTGCCAGCTCGGGGAGTCCGGCGTCCTGCAGGTGTTCTGCGGCAACATGCATTTTTTGAATCCGGTGTCGTTGTTCATCCAGACGGCGTTCATGCTCTCGATGGTCTGGATGGCGAGGTTCTCCGGGACGATCTTCAGGACTGTGATGCCGCATATGCTCTCTTTCGCGGTCTGGACGTTCTGGGCGATCGCGATGTTTTCCACGCTCGACTTCTGATTCCAGAAAACGGTCGATTTGTCTTGAGAGTGGCTCGTCAGAGACCTGGGCAGGGGGTTGTGCTTTGACAACTGTTTCAGAGAAAAAAGGAGTCTGTTTACTCAGCAGGCTGGCAAGAACAAGGATAACGAGAATCGTAGTGAGCGTCGATTTCATGGTGCGCAGTTCCTGTGGCTTCGAGAGATGAAACGATAAAAGTCAGATCAACTTCGCGTTATCATACCCATTTGCGCACGGGGAGTCGAGATATTCATAAAATCGGGTGTCCCAGCTCTGCTGTGCAGATGTTGCCAGAGGTCTGATTGCAATCAGGCAGAACGCTGGCGGACCTGTGCACTGAGCAGATTCTGGTATTGCGGGCAGGAATCGACGAGAGCATGGTGTGGTCCGGTCGCCACGACCTTGCCGGAATCCATCACGACGATTCGATTCGCGAATTCCAGCAGGCTTTGTCCAACGGAGTGCGTGATGATGAATACGGTTCGACCCGGCGAGAACTCTTTCAATGCTTTATGAATCAGGATTTCGCTCTGGGAATCGATGGCGGAAGTCGCTTCATCAAGAATCAGAATTTGCGGATCGCGAAGAATGGCCCGTGCCAGTGCAATGCGCTGCCGCTGACCTCCTGAGAGCTCATGGCCCTTTTCTCCCACATTATAGTGCAGTCCCTCTGGCAGCTGTTCGGCAAACTGCAGTACATGGGATTTCCTGGCGACCGATTCAATCTCGTACTGACTGGCATTCGGACGGCCATAGCGAATGTTTTCGAGAATCGAATCGTCAAACAGCATGGTCTCCTGTGAGACCACTCCAATATGATTTCGAAGCTCTTTCAGTCGAATGTCCCGGATATCGATTTCGTTAATGAAGATGTTCCCCTTATCGGGATCATAAAATCGGGGCAGCAGGTTCACGAGTGTTGATTTACCGGAACCGTTTTCACCAACGACGAGTACCACTTCGCCGGCATTGACTTCCAGATTGACTCCATCCAGAATCGGATCATTATTACGCGTCGATTCTTTCCGTTGCGCGTAAGTAAAATCGATTTTATTGAATTTGACCGTCTGCACTTCACTGGGGAAGCGTTGTGGTTCGTCGGTTTCTTTCACCAGTGTTTCACGGTCGATGATCTGAAAAATTCGATCCAGGGCGGCACCGGTTTTTTTCAGTTTTGAATAGACGGAAGACATCTTGCGAGCGGGGTCAGAAATCCCTGCCAGCAGTGCGTACATCATCGAAAGCGTGGCAATATCCATCGGGGCCGAGGAAAGTTGAATTCCCCAGATTTCCGTTTTTTGACGCAGGACCAGGTAGGAACCGGGGATCAGGGCAATGAAAATGGCCATCAATCCCAGCATTTCCGTAGTAGGGCTTGTCAGCGAATCGATGCGGAGAATTCTGAGGGCTTTCTTGAAGAACTCTTTATTCTCATGATGGAAGCGGTTTCTGTGTTTTCGCGCTCCATTGAAGGCGATAATGACCTTGGAGCTTTCGAAAGACTCTTCCAGTGTTTTATAAATCCGGGACATGCTCTCCATCATTTTCTGGCTGGCATGTTTCAGCGTTTTTCCGATTTTGTAAAACACGATGGCAATCAGTGGTGCGAATACAAACGAGAGTAAAGTCAGCCTCCAGTTGACCATGAAGGCAAATATAATACAGGCGAGTGCTTTCAGAGGTTCACGGACAATTTTTCCCCCCATCAGAGTCAAACCCTGAGAGACCTGTTGCATGTCGAACGTGAACCGGGACATCAGCGCTGCGGTTCCCTCGGATGAGATACTCTGATAGTCCAGATCCAGAACTTTACGAAAACTTTCTTTGCGAATCGCCATGGTGACCAGTTCTACGACACCGCCTACCATCACATCCTGTGTGAAGATGCAGATGCCTTTGATAAAAGTGGTCACCAGCAAGAGTCCCAGGATTAACGCGAACGTGTCAAACTGATCTTCCGGGATACGGCTGATAATGTTTGTCTGAATCCATTTGAGAACCAACAGCTTTTGCGAAGCGGTATTCAGTTTGGTCTGTTGTCGTGTGTGCTCACTGAGTAAATCGACCGGCGCGGCGGCGAGATCCGTTTGTGTCAGTGTCGAGTCTGTAGTGCTCTTATCGGAGTCTTCTTTTGGATTCTGAGACTGAATCGAATTGGAGAGATCCTTGACGACCTTTGACTTGTCCTGAATGATTTTTTCAGTTTCGCTGATCTGATCCTGTACGTAGCCGCCCAGAGTTTCTCCCTGCAGCAGAACCTTGACCACCAGGAATGTGACGGAAAGATTCGCCCCCCAGAGGATCGCTACCATGATCGCAAAGAAGAAGGAAACGACCAGTCTTTTACGGTAAGGCCAGACATATTGAATTAATCGCGTAAAACTATTCACAGGATTCACTCTGGTGCTCTGAGGAAGGTGTGTTGTTCTAAGTGTATGAATAACAGTGGATTACGTTGTTGTTCTGAACGTAGGGTTCAGACATTTCAGGCATTCCGATCCGGAGGCTGCCCGATGAAATCCGTGAATTAAACTCGGAATTGCAAATCAGGTCCATACGAGATTTTAAGTTCTGCTTATCTGGACAATATGACAGAGGTTTCCCGCAGCTGAGTCGGGTAGTGAGTGCAGCGGGAAATGCGAACTAATTACGGATCTGTCGTGTCGTGGGTAGAGGCATTTGTGTGAAATTTGTGATATGCTGCCAGTCGGCGGTCTGCGTTTCTACTTCTCTGCTATTACAATTCCGGCGATTGTATTCTGCGCTCAACTACCCTGAATCGGATTGTACAGGATGGATTCTTCGTCCCTTAATAATCAGAACGACTCTTCTGTACGACCGGGAAGCTTACGTGAACTGGCGCATGTCGCCATCCCCCTGGTACTCAGCTGCGGTTCACTTTCGATTATGCATGTGGTGGATCGGATCTTTCTGTCCTGGTGGTCAACGGAAGCGGTCGCTGCGGCATTACCCGCCGGCATGATTCAATGGGCCATCATGTCGATCGCCATGGGCATGGCGACCTATGTGAATACATTTGTCGCGCAGTATGAAGGGGCCGGCCAGAAGCAATATGTTTCTGAATCGGTCTGGCAGGGATTTTATCTGGCGTTGATCTGGGGAGGCATCCTGTTACTGGGAATTCCTCTTGCCAGTACTTTTTTCCACTGGATTGGTCACGCTGCTGAAATCCAGACTCTGGAAGCGGATTATTTTTCCATACTCTGTCTGGGATCGGGGCCCTCATTGATTTCGACGGTTCTTTCCTGTTTCTATACAGGTCGCAGCAAAACCATGGTTGTCATGTGGGTGAATCTGGCGGGGGTGCTCGTCAACATGGTGCTGGACTACCTGCTGATTTTCGGAGCCGGTCCGATTCCTGCCATGGGAATCAAAGGGGCCGCGATTGCCACCGTACTGGCCAATATTTCGACAATGTTGTTTTATGCTGCAATTATCTTTGCCAGGCATGAAGCCCGGGAGTATGGATTACTCAATCACTACCACTGGAATCAAAGTCTGCTCATGCGACTGATTCGCTACGGATTTCCGAATGGAATGCTGTTTTTCGTCGATGTCCTCGGCTTCACCCTGTTTGTGGTTCTGGTCGGACGGATCGGAAAGATTGAACTGGCGGCCACCACAATTGCCTTTAATCTGAACTCTCTGGCTTTTGTGCCGATGATGGGAGTCGGCACGGCTGTGATGACACTGGTCGGTAAACGCATTGGGGAGGGCCGTCCTCAACTTGCTGTCAAAACGACCTGGAAAGCCTTTATTGTCTCGGCTTCCTATATGGCTGTGTTTGCTGTGATTTATGTGGGGGTTCCTGAAATCCTCCTCAGTCCGTATCAACCGGAAGTTATGACGGAAGAATTTCAACAGGTGCGGCAGATGACTGTCGTCCTGCTGCGATTTGCTGCGTTGTTTTCATTTTTTGACGCTCTGGCGGTCATCTTTGGATCGGCGATTCGAGGGGCCGGCGATACGCGGTTCTGCATGTTCTATTCCCTGATCACAGGCTGGGCCATCATGGTCATTCCGACCTTTTTGATCTGGAAGTACGCGGATGAAAAGATCTTTGGCAGCTGGACTGCCTGTACGGCGTATATTGGCGTGTTAGGTTTTGGCTATCTGATTCGTTTCCAGGCGGGGCACTGGAAAAAGATGCGGGTCATTGAAGATCACTTTTCGACACCCGAGGTCGAAGCGCAGGAGCAACCGATACAGGAAGCCTTGTCCTGACTCAGCGGCGGAGATTCCAGCTCTCCGTCGCGTATTTTTCCTGCACCAGCTGCTGCACCCGATCGAGGGGGAGTGCGGGTTCTGGTTCCGTTGCCTGCCAGGTTTCGATCAACGAGTCACGAAGCTGGGAGGGCTTGATCTGATAGTTGGTCACGAACTCAAGATGGTCACGGTGGGAGCGATACTCGGGCTCACGTTCCGGGCTGGTCAGATAACGGGGAATGCGTTCGAGATCGAAATCGTAGAGAATCGTGCCATGATGCAGGAGTGTGGTCGTTAGCCACCGTTGGGAATTCCCGGAAAACTTGTGTCCTTCGACAGTCAGGTCACTGATGCCACGCACTTCGACTGACAGTTCCGGTTTGAGCTGATTGAGCGTACCGGAGATTCGGTTCAATATTTCCCGCGTCGTGGCTTCGATGCCGGCCAAGTGCTGTTCAGAGGTGATTCGCAGAAACAGCGAATAGATAAAGCAACCGGGGCCCAGCAACACGGTTCCGCCGCCTGTACAGCGACGGAGGACGGGAATCTGATCCTGCAGGCAGGCCTCTTGATTCACATTTTCAGAGACCTGATTCGAGCTGCCCATGACCACCGCATATTGATCCACTTCCCAGATTCTCAGACACCCCAGAGAATCCTGTTGATTGATCTGATACAAGAGGCTCTCATCAAGTGCCAGATTTTCAGCGGGAGTCGAGAGCGTCGTGTCGGAAAAGTGACAGCGGAAATCAGACATCTCAGAAATTGAGCGCCCGTTTATCGACGGCCAGCGCTGCTTCTTTGACAGCTTCTGCCAGGGTTGGATGGGCGTGGCAGCAGCGGGCGATATCTTCACTGCTGGCACCAAATTCCATGGCGACGGCACATTCGGCAATCAGGTCTCCGGCGCGAGGTCCCAGGATATGAACCCCCAGAACACGGTCCGTCTGCTTGTCTGCCAGCATCTTGACTTTGCCTTCTGTCTGTCCCATCGCGCGGGCACGTCCATTGGCGATAAAGGGGAAGACCCCTTTGCGGTATTCGATGCCTTCCTCTTTCAACTGCTCTTCGGTTTTTCCGACAGCGGCAATTTCCGGATTGGTATAGGCGACACTGGGAATCGCATCATAGTTGACATGCCCGTAACCTGTTACCAGGTGTTCGGCAAATGCGACCCCTTCGTCTTCTGCTTTGTGTGCCAGCATGGCGCCGCCGATTACGTCGCCAATCGCGAAGATCCCTTTGACGGCGGTTTCGTAGTGTGCGTTGACCGGGATGAAGCCTCGTTTGTCCAGAGCGATGCCGATTGCTTCCAGGCCGAGATTATCTGTATTCGGACGTCTGCCGACTGCGACCAGCACCCGATCGCAGCGGATGGACTTGGCGTCTGCTATTTCGACATCACAGGTCCTTTTGTTGACTTTCACGCCGGTTACCCGGCAGCCCAGCTGGAATTCGATCCCCTGTTTTTCGAAGATCTTCTGTGCCTCTTTGGCAATTTCCAGGTCGGTGGTAGGCAGGATGCGATCCAGGTATTCCAACACGGTGACTTTGGCACCCAGGCGACTCCAGACTGCACCCAGTTCGAGGCCGATCACACCGCCGCCGATCACGACGAGATGCTTGGGGACCTGATCGTAGGAAAGGGCTTCCGTACTTGTGCCCACCCGATCGCCGTCGAGCTCAATTCCCGGTAATGTGGAAGGTTCACTGCCGGTGGCGATCAGAATGTATTTTGCTTCCAGCGCGGTGGTTTCATCGCCATTATTAACGGAGACTTTTCCGGGGGCGGTGATCGTGGCATGACCCGAGTAGCGGGTGATTTTGTTTTTCTTGAACAGGGAATCAATGCCGCCGCCCATGGTTTTGACGGTCCGGTCTTTCTGGCTCAACATTTTCTCGAGGTCAAGGGACAGCGAGCCGACATTGATGCCGCGATCTTTGAATGTGTGTTCTGCTTCTTTATACAGCTCGCTTGATTCGAGCAGTGCTTTACTGGGAATGCAGCCGACCCGCAGACAGGTGCCACCGAGCATCCGTTCTTTTTCGATACAGGCCACATTCAAACCCAGTTGAGCAGCACGGATTGCTGCAATATATCCACCGGGACCAGCACCGATAATAACCAGATCGTGGTTCATTTTCTCATTTTCCTGCAGTGACAGGAAACCTTTCCAAACCTCTTAAGATGTGCGTTTGATTCTCAGACTTCCATCAGCATGCGTGATGGTTCTTCCAGGACTTCTTTGACTCGTTTGAGGAAGACCACGGCTTCCCGACCGTCTACGACACGATGATCGTAAGTCAAAGCGATATACATCATGGGACGAATCACGACCTGACCATTGACGGCAACAGGGCGTTCCTGAATACCATGCATGCCCAGTACGCCACTTTGAGGCGGGTTCACAATCGGAGTGGAGAGCAGTGATCCGTACACGCCACCATTGGTGATTGTGAAGGTGCCCCCCTGAAGTTCTTCGAGGCTGATTTTGTTCGCTTTGGCGCGTTGGCCGAAGTCATTGATTTTGAGTTCGATGTCTGCAAAGCTGAGTCGCTCTGCGTTTCGCAGAATGGGGACCACCAGTCCTTTTCCACCGCCGACGGCGATGCCGATGTCGTAATAATTGCGGAAGACCAGGTCGGTACCGCGAATTTCTGCATTGATCTGTGGATACTGATTCAAACCGTCGACGACGGCTTTGACGAAGAATGACATGAAGCCCAGTTTGACGTCATATTTCTTGAGGAACATGTCTTTGTACTTTGCTCGCAGTTCCATGACCGCCGACATGTCCACTTCGTTGAATGTTGTCAGCAGGGCAGCGTTGGACTGCGCTTCGACAAGTCGTTCCGCGATTTTTTTGCGGATCGGACTCATGGGGACAATTTCTTCTTCGCGGTAGGCACCATTTTCTGAAGCGCCGGGAGCCTGATAGCTGAGGGCATCCTCTTTCAGAATGCGTCCTCCCGGGCCGGTCCCTTTGACGTCCGCAGGGCTCAGGCCCTTTTCTGCCATTACTCGAGCAGCAGCCGGCATGACCCGGTCACCTGATCCGGCGGGAGCAGCTTTGCTGGCAGCAGGTGCAGGTGCGGCTTCTGCTTTGGCCGGACTCTTTTCCGGGGCAGGTGCTTCAGCCCCTGCGGGACGTTCTGCTTCTTCCAGATAACCGATGACTTCACCAACGGCTGCCATCTCCCCGGTTTTCTTCAGAATTTCGACAATAATCCCATCCAGAGGTGCAGGAACATCGAAGGTTGCTTTATCGGTTTCGAGCTCGACAATTTCACTGTCCTGAGCGACCCATTTTCCTTCTGCAGCGTGCCAGGCTCCGATTTGGACTTCGGAGATCGATTCCCCTACCGAGGGGACTTTAATTTCAACAGACATCGGACACAATACTCCAACCGAGTCACGGGGAAAAAACGTATGTTTTCAGACTTATTTCAGATGATTTTGTTCAATTTGTGAGCAGCAGTTTTGATTATGACTTCTTAAGAAAGCCAGCACAATTCCCGCGTACAGGGAAGATGATAATCAGGAAAAATTTTTGACGGGAATCAAGGGAAACGGACAACATCTTGCAGATTCACCTGTTTCCATAAAAAAACGCTGGTCTTTTTATCGGCTTTTCAGCCAGACCAGCGTTTAGTTTATCCCGGTTCACTCATTATCGAACCAGATGGAACAAGTCGCATCAGACGCATTGCCGGAATCACGATGATTTACCCGGAAAACGGTGCCCTTTGGCTTTGGTGTCGACGCGATACAATGAAGTGCGTGCGGTAATGAACAGGCTCGCATTATCTTTCCCGCCAAAGGTCACATTGGCCGGTTTTTCAGGGACTTCAATAATGCCCAGCAGCTTTCCTTCTCGAGAGAATACCTGCAGGCCCAGCCCTGAAGTGATATAGAGATTTCCATTCGTATCGATCGTAAGGCCATCACCCCCTCTGCCCGGTTCCTTTGTTCCGGGTTCCTGTTTCAGGCTGCAGAAAACGCGGCCTTTGCCGATTTTACCAGGAGAAGTCACAGGATAGGCCCACATTTCTTTTGACATGCTGGGAATGACGTACAGCGTTTTTTCATCGGGTGAGAGGATCACACCATTCGGGGCTGCCAGATCGTCCACCAGGCGTGTGACTTCACCATCCGCCGAGCGATAATAGACGGCGACTTTCCCCTGAGGCAGCGGTTCAGGAGCCCGGAAATGAGGATCTGTGAAGTAGATACCTCCAGTCCGGTCAATGACGAGATCGTTGGGGGCGTTGAATCGTTTCCCCTCGTATTCTGGAGCCAGTGGGGTGACTTTTTTATTTTTCAGGTTAATACTGACCAGGCGTCCGTCCATTTCACACGCCAGCAGATTGTTCGCTCCATCCAGCATCAGGCCATTGCAGTGATTGGAAGGCTCCAGGAAAGTGGACAGTTTGCCCTTAGTATCAACCTGGTAGATTTTATTATCGGGAATATCGGTGAAATACAGGTTTCCCTGCAGGTCAAACGCGGGGCCTTCCGTAAATTTGAAATCCGTAAACAGTTTCACGGGTTTGCTGACAGGGCCCACGCCGGGGATCTCGGTCTGGTCTTCGGCCTCTGTCACAGCGACGGACAGGGAAAGCATCAGGGTTGCTGCAGTCCAGTTCAGTATGTTTTTCATGAGAGACTCCTTGGAGTATGAATTCAACAAAATGGGGAACGCCTATCTTCCTATTAGAGTCAGACTGGTTCATAAAATTCAACCATCTGAAGAATCGGAATGCTCTATCAGTGGAAATCGATGCGTCCATGAGGGACACTTGGCACAGAGTACTGCTGCGCAACCAGGTGCTTTGAGGCGTGAATAAAGAGTTTGATGAGAGGTAAAATGTCGATGGATGTCGTGAGGCTGTTAAAACAACTGATTGCCATTCCCAGCGTCAACCCGATGGGCCGCGCTGTGAGCGGTGATATTTATTTCGAAGGCAGACTGACTCAGTTTTTGTGCAACTATTTTGCCGAACTGGGCGTGGAATATGAATCGATCGAAGTTGTTCCCGGGCGTAATAATGTCATCGCCCGAACGACTCCCAGGCCGGGTGTGCCTACGATCCTGATGGACGTACATCAGGATACGGTTCCCGTGGAGGGGATGATTGTCCCTCCTTTTGAAGGAACAGAGCAGGACGGGAAAATTTACGGACGTGGTGCCTGCGATGTGAAAGGGAGCATGGCGGCTATGATCATGGCGTTTACCCGCCTGGTCAAAGAGAATCCCCCGAATGCCGCGAATGTGATTCTCTCCTGCACGTGCGATGAAGAAGCGACCGTGAAAGGCATCAATCATCTGGTGCAGCTCTGGGAAAACCCGAGCGGCTTAAGCAAGATCCTGACAGAGCCTCCCGATCTGGGTCTGGTGGCCGAGCCGACCATGCTGGATATCGTCGTGGCTCATCGGGGCGCTACCCGCTGGAAAATCAAGACGACCGGGAAAGCCTGCCACAGTTCGCAACCCAATGACGGAGTGAATGCCATTTATAAGATGGCAGATGTCATCAAGGCGCTGCAGGCGTACGCCGACGAACTTTCGACCTGGGACGCGCATCCTCTGTGTGGCCCGCCGACCTTGAGTGTCGGGGTGATCGAAGGGGGCGAAAGTGTCAACATCGTTCCCGACTGGTGTACGATCGAAATCGATCGGCGTGTCATTCCCGGCGAGGACGGAATCGTGGTCATGAACCAGGTGGAAGAATATTTGAAGCAGGCGCTGCCATTCGAATTCGAGATGCTGCCCCCCTGGATCACCGGCGTTTCTCTGTCCGATCATAATAATGGGGAGTGGAGTGACCGACTGCTGTCAGTCATCGACAAACTGGAGCCCGGTCACAAGAAAGTCGGTGTGCCTTACGGAACGCATGCAGCGCGTGTGAATCAGGGAGGTGTCCCTTCCATGGTCTTCGGCCCCGGTTCAATTGCCCAGGCACATACTGTTGATGAGTGGATCGAGATCGATCAGCTGCTGAAATCAGAAGAAGTGTATTATCAATTCTGCGCCAACGCTGGAAGTCAAACGTAGAATGTGACTATCTCGATTCGCGTGCCTGCTTCCGATGGCACCAGGAAAAAATCCGGGGTGGTACCGAATGAAATTCGGTATTGCCGCAGGCAACAGGAGGTCGCAGTGCAGACTATGTGGAGAATGTGTCTGCCTCAAACTCACTTATTCAAACAGGTGGGTTTCTCTGTTGTGAATTAATCGCGTGAGCTGGGACCTCCTGCTCGCTGCGCTCGGCCCGAATTGCATTCGGGCTTACCCCCTGGTGAATTCTTTTCCAAAAACTTCTTGACAGTTAATACCTAGGACGGCTATATATTATATATGTAGTCATCCTATGTATCGGAGGATAAGAGATGAATCCGCAATTATTTGCAGGCACAATGGAGATGCTCATTCTGGAACTGGTTTCGGAAGGGCCCACTTATGGCTATGAAATTACCCAGCGCGTCACGAATCGTTCGGCCCATGAATTTGAGCTGAAAGAGGGAAGTCTGTATCCCGCGTTGCATAAGCTGCAGCGTAAAAAACTGTTGAAATCGTTCTGGCGTGAAGTCGATGGTCGTCGGCGGAAGTATTACGAACTGACGATCCAGGGACAGAAAGCCCTCAACGAAAAACGACAGGAATGGAAGCAGTTCTCTTCCGCCATCGAACGTATTCTGGGAGCACAAAGTGGCCTGGCCTGAGCTCAGTATCGAAGACTTTCCGCCCCGGCGTGACGATGAACCATCTTCACTGCGGCAGGACATTATCGATGAACTCAGCGACCTGTTCCCGATTACTCTGGAATCCGGTTCATTGAGTAGTGCCCTGTGACCGGGAAGAGGGTTTCCTTGCCGGTGCCGATCTGCTGGCAGTTGACTTCGTAGACGAATTTTTCTTTGAGTTCGTTGACCTTGAGACGGACCGTTTTGCGGTCGTCGGAAAGGGTGACATCCTCGACTTCGACTTTATATCGGCCGCTGTCAGGGCTGGCGTAACTGCCGCTCCAGACACGGGTATAGCCGGCGATGGTGTAAGCAGCTTTGTCAGCCGCTTTCTTTGCATCAACAGGCTGGAAGAATTCGAGTTCAAAGCCATCCGAAGTCGCACGGAGTTCCTTGATGCCGTTCGGCAACTTGCCGTTCGGGGTCAGTTTCGTGATGGAACCGGTGTTCTGACCGCCCAGCCAGCCGCTGTCGTGAATACTGCCAACGTAGATGTCTCCCTGGGGACTGACGGCGACCGACATGGGGCCGGCAAAGTTGTGTTCATCGGGAGGAACATCCGCGCGAGTGAAGTAATAAGTGGCACCCTGGACGCTGTCTCCCACTTTCTGTGTTGTGAAGCGAATCAGGAACCGCTGATTGTATTCGCAGCCCAGACCCTGATCGAACAGGCTGTTGTAGGCGAACTGTTTCGGGATGCAGGTTAAGCCGTTCACGCTGCGTGTCCAGGGATGCGGTACCTGGATCGCGGCGCGGGTTTCTTCGAGGTTTTCCTTATTCCGCAGATCCGATTGACTGGGAACGCCGTACGCTTTGCCGGGAATCAGGAAATTGATTTCATTGAACGTATTCTGTACGCCCTGCTGATCGGAAATGTAGATTTCATCCTTGGAGTTCATCGCCAGGCCGGTAGGATAGCGGAAGGCGTGCCCCAGGACTTCGATATTGCCGTTATAGGTGATCTTGAGAATCTTGCCGCGCCAGTGGATCTGATCGTCGGGACGTTTCATCTGGGAATAGTCGCTGCCTAAGCCGACATACAGATTGCCCTGGCTGTCACGGATGCAACCGGTCGCCCAGTCATGGTAATTGTCGTTGAAGCCCCAGCCTGAAGCGACGATCGTGCGCTGGTCGGCTCTGCCATCTCCGTTGGTATCGGAGAGACGAATCACTTCGGGTTTGTGTGACACAATGATATCGGAGCCGTCAGCAATGATACCGAAGGGGGCGGAGAGCCCTTCTTCGAACAGAGTCAGTTCATCTTCCACGCCGTCGCCGTCAGTATCTTTCGCAAGATAGACGTCCCCCTTGAGCGAAGTGAAAATCAAAGTGCCATCTTCGCGCCAGGCGAGGGCCGTAGGCATGATGCCTCCCGCCAGTGGCAGGCGCACGCCGTCGAAGCCAGGTGCACTGGTGACGGTTTCGATTTCCGGTTTGGGTTGAGGCTTCGCTTTGACCTGAAGCCCTTCTGCTTTGAGTTTGCAGAGGTAATTGAGAGTGAGCGAGGCATGGCCCGCTGCTTGACTCTCCGCCTGCATGAATTCGTGTGAATTATTATCGGTGATATGCATCCAGGTGGCATCGGGTTTGTCGGGGTTTGTGATTTGTGGACTGCCGATGCTCGCAGAGAATTGAGGCCGACCAACGTGGAGTGTATAGCCTTCGGGAAGATTACCCGCTTTGATTGTGCGCTGTAGGCCGGTCTGTCCCGGTTGGTCGGAAAGCGTTTTGAAGGTGTCTGTGACGGCGACGGTCGTAATTTTATCGCCGATTTTAAAATGGAGTTCGTAATTCAGGCTGACCTGATTTCCCTGGGATTCATAACTGCGGAGCGTACCTGCCAGGCCGTTCTGAAGCAGAGGATAGATGGCTTCTGTCGGCTTTTTACCGGTGGGGGTCAGCACAAATTCAAAGCCGCGATCGTAGCCGGAGATGATGGGGGACCCCGCCATGTCCCAGTACCAGCTTTTACCTTCGGTGCGCTGACGGGCCAGGTCTCCCAATGTCCATTGTACGATGGCGAACTGATCGAGATCGATCAGCAGGTTATGTCCATTGTCAAAGCCGACCGCAAACGCGCGAGGCACATAGCCGCCGCCAGTCTCTTTGGGGTTGGTAAAGACATCACGGACAATCCGCGCCGGTTCGCCGGCTGCAATGGTAAAGAACTGTTCTACGACGGAGGGGTTTGTCGGGACTTTGAACTGGGGATCATTCAATCCGAGCCAGATGGCGTCCAGCTGACGGTCGATATCGCCTCCCAGGACTTTGGGAACACTCTTCTTGAGTGCAGGCATTTCCATACCGGGCACAATCCGCAGCGGGTTGTGGACCCAGCGGAGGAAGTATTCTTTCCGCATGCGATCGCCGAGCATTAGCAGGTCCGAACCGCGGGTTCCCAGCGCGACGTTACGTGGTTCATAATCCCCCAGTACGTGGCAGGAAATACAACTGAAACCTTTCGCACCGGTAATGGTCTGGCCGGCAATCAGCAGTTGTGCGCGATCCTGGTCGGAAGAATCGACCATGAAACCGGGTTGCCGCGGGCCATCGTCGGGGACACGGTCATGGGCGACCAGATAATCGAGGAGTGCCTGTTTATCGGCTTTCGTATGCTGGAAGCGAGGCATGCGGACACGCAGCCAGGGCATGCGTACTTTTTTCTGTTCGCCACTGACGGCTTCGGAGAGTGATTCCTGCTTCAGTTTATCGCCGACGGCAGTCAGCGCGGGAGGAATCATACCTTCACTCTGTCCGGCGAGTGCAGGATCGAACTTGGCCATCTGACCGGCGATCTGGGTGATGCCTTCGTGTTTGTCCCGTTCGTGACAGTAGATACAGTTGCGCTGTTCCAGAACATAGCGACCGCGGTCGAATTCATTTTCCGGAGACGATGCGCCAGCGCTCGATTTGAGATACGCGATGACCGCTTCCCGGTCAATCGTGCGATAAGCGGGACGCCCCTTGTTCGGGTCCGGAGTTTCGGCCAGACAGGAGTGATCCCAGTCATCAATTGATTTTGAAAGATTGACGATCTGCTGAGTCGGTGTTTCAATGCCGGGAATCGTATGGCAGGCGGCACAGCGGGCCTGGGTAATCAGTTTTTTCCCAGTGGCAATGAGCATCTTATCTGATTGTGGCTTTTTGCCCTGGGGGAGTCTGGCCTGTTTCAATTCGGAGAGAGCATAAGCCAGCTGACGACGTTCGGCCGTACTCAGCTTAATCACCGGCATGCGATGATCTTTATTGAGTTTTGCCGGATCAGAGAGCCAGGTGTAAAACCATTGTGTCTCGCGTTTGTCGCCGATACTGCTAAGGTCGCCGCCACTGAAGGGCTGTTGGTTGCCTTTTTCGTCAATCGTATGACAGGCCAGACAGCCAACGGAACGCATCAGGATTTCGCCTGCACGCTGTTCCTCATCACGGGTGGGTGTTTTCTTTGTTTTTTTGTCTTTGACAGGCGCAGGGATTTTACTGAGCGTTGCCGGCTTTGCATTGGCATACAGGTAGGCGGCAATCGCTTCGGCTTGCTCGTTCGTAAAGCCGAAGTAAGGCATCTTCGCATGGGCCGAAACTGAATCCTCATTTTTGATTTTGCGGATCAGCCAGTCCGGGTTCAATGCAGTCGTGACATGCGTCAGATCGGGAGCCGCGGGACTGGTCAACTGCTGTTCGCGTTGATGGCAGCGGTTGCAGCGATGGGCGTCGAAGTGGGTACGTCCGCGCCAGATCTGTGCGACTTCGGGATTGCCTGCTTCGCGGTAGAGAATATTCGCCTGGATCGGTTCGAGTCCGAACAGGTTAGAAGACCAGAAGAGTTGCACGCGTGCCTGCGATGAGATTTTTTTGTAGGAGACTTTGAGTTCAAATTCACCGAAGTTCTGTTTGTATTTCTCACCCACAATCCACCCCGGAGTATCGCGTTTCCCTTTCAGAACCGTTTTGCCGTCGATTTCAACGGTGAGTTCTCCTTCCAGGTAAGCGGAAATCTGGTAGTCGCCTGGTTGCTTGACGAGCAGCAGACTGGTCCAGTCGGCTGAAAACGGACCTGCGGGAATCTGAGGCAGAGGAGCCTCTTTTCCCCAGTTGAAGGCAATGTCGGGATCAATCCGCTGAATCTGCCTGTTCCCGGAACGGTAGGTCGCCAGCAGCCCGGGGGGATAATCGTCTTCTTCCGGATCAATTTCTTCTGCTGCCAGCTGAGAGCCGGCAATCATGAGAAAGAGAGCAACAAGTAAGAATAACATCAGGGGCAGAATGCCCCTGATCCAGGCTGATGGGATTCGCTGGGTGAGCATGATGAGTGGGTAACTTCAGAGCTGAGTGGGTGTTTATTAAGAACCTGAATTAAGTCCCGAAGGAAATAAAAAAGCAGCCATTCGTTATTGTTCGAATGGCTTTTCTTCTTTGGCATCGGCACCGAAAGAGGCGCGGAATTCATCTACAACGGAAGCGACGGTCTTTTTGGGACCGGTTAATTTCAGGAAGTAGTAGGCTTTTCCTTCGACAGCCAGGATGACGCCCAGCATGCGTGAGTCGGGAACAGCTTCTGTTTTTCGCAGGAATGGAGGTCCGATTGATTTGTTATAAGTGCCCGAGAGATCAACGAAGATGTATTTTCCATCTTTGCTTTCTCCCTGAGTGACTTTGACTTCGCGATCTTTGCCTGATGCGAACTGACCGATCCAGCGCGAGACGTTGGCAGAGACACCGCCACCAGTACCACCGAAAGAGGAGATGACCAGTTCGGCTGGTTCTTTATCCCCTTTGACTGCGGGGATCTCAAATTGAGCAAGACGCAGGTTGTTGGAAGGGGGAGAACTTTTCCAGCCTTCCGGAACTTTGAGTGTGATGTCCTGGATTTTGACTTCGTTGGTTTTCCCTGCTTTTTCTTCTTTGTCGGCTGCTTTGGCAGAGCAGGCATAGATGGCGAGAGAAAGTCCGAGAACGGAATACAGTACTCTTCTGAATGTGGTGGGAGAAATCATATATATCCTCAATTTGAAATCAGGAGATTGCGCGTACAACTGATCCAATTGTCCCGCATTTGGCGGTGATTTTCAACTCGTTGCTTCCAGAAATGGCAGTCTGCTGTCAATTTTGCAGAAGTTAATGTTGTTGTACAAACACGTTGCGAAAAAACAACAGGCTGGTTTCCCGGTGGAAACAGTCAGGCGGTCGCTAATCAGCGGACACGCAGCGATTCTGTGCCCAGAGACGCAGTTGGCTGATTCGTTCCTGCATCAGCACGGCCAGCGGACGCGTTTTCTGGATTTCAGAGGCGATGTGCCGATCTTCGATTTCGGCATTTTCGGAAAAGGCAGCGAACAGACCGGACATGACCGCCTGTTCCAGTTCCGAACCTGTAAAGTCTTCCGCCAGCGCCGCCAGTGAACGCAGATCAAACTGATCAGAATCGCGTTTGCGGCGCTCCAGATGGATTTTCAGAATTTGTTCACGGGCCGCAGGTGTCGGCAGGTCGACAAAGAAGACTTCATCAAAGCGCCCCTTGCGCATCAGTTCCGGAGGCAGCGCCGAAATGTCGTTGGCTGTGGCAATAATGAAAATCGGATGGCGATGGTCCTGCATCCAGGCGAGCAGTGTACCAAACATGCGTTTGGAGAGACCGCCGTCCGCGGAGGAACCCGA
>JAGQQP010000240.1 GCA_020426085.1 Planctomycetaceae bacterium
TACTCGCAGCGATGTCCCATCCCCCGCCCCGGTACATGCGGGACGAGCCCGCCACGGGACCCGTGGGATCCGTGCCACCTGCCAGACGGTTCCCAAGCCGGTCCGAGCACCACTCCCGCACGTTCCCGTGTATGTCGTACAGGCCCCACGGGTTCGGCTTTTTCAAACCGACCGGCTGGGCATACGCTTTGTTGACGTTCCTGGTGTTCTCCTCGGACCACGCATACTCACCAAGCAGCGACTCGCTGTCACCGAACGAGAAACGAGTCGTCGTGCCTGCCCGGCAGGCATACTCCCATTCCGCCTCCGTCGGTAATCGGTACTCCCAGCCCTCGCGCAGCCGGCCGGCAGTTCGTTCCCGTTCGGTCAACTTGCGGCAGAACTCTGTTACGTCGGACCAATCCAAAAAAGAAGCGGCGAAGTTCTCACCCTCTCGGACCTCTTGCTGCCCCTTCCACGGCTCGGTCTCCATCACCGCCTTCCACTGGCCCTGTGTGAGCTCGTGGACGCCGAGCCGGAACGGCTTCGTCAACGTGACGTCGACGACATTATCGCCCTCACCCATTTTGAACTTTCCGGGCGGGATGATGGTGAACTTCATCCCGATCGAGTTGGTTGTCTCCACCGGTTCGCCCAGATAGTCTGCCCACTCCTGCTGATATTTCTGCGCCTGCGTGGCATCAAAGGGAGCAACGGCAAGGGGTGGAGGCGAAGCAGTTTTTGTGTTGATCGTCATCGCCAGTCGGAAACCTCCGAAGTCTTGACGACCATCGGGGGTGAACCAACCTTTGTATGCTGCACGACAATGACGCGGCTCAGCGAAGATGTGACCTCCTCGCCGAATTCTTTGCTTGCCTGTCGTTGGTCCGACCGGATCCAATTTGACCGCAGTCTGGGCTACCTCGAGTGAATGAAAGTCTGAGCACCATTCTAAGACATTGCCATGCATGTCATATAACCCGAATGCATTCGGATGCAGTTGACCGACCGGATGCGTTTGACCTAAGGCGTTTCCCTTATGCCACGCAACCTGAGCTAAATCTGCTTCCGATTCGGTGTCATGCCATGCAGTTGCTCCTCCTGCACGACATGCGAACTCCCATTGGGCCTGTGTCGGCAGAGTGAATGAAAATGATTGCGACGCTGTCACAGTGTTCGACTTGACTAGAAACTGATCGATATCATCCCAACTCACGGTATCAACCGGGTTTTGAAGATTCTTGTTAAACTTTGATGGGTTGCTTCCCATCACAGACTTCCATTGAGCCTGGGTCACCTCAAACTTCCCCAAATAGAACGGTTTGGTGATCTTGACATGCTGTTGCGGGAATTCCGTCTGAATACTTTTGATGGACCAGGTATCTTTCGCTGCTTCTGCTTCCGCTAAATATTCGTCTTTTTCCTGTTCCCCTGACCCCATCATGAATTCGCCCGGTGGGATGAGCATGAAGGATATTTTTTCACCACCGGGGAGTTCAACTTCCTGCTCGACCGGCACACCGAGGTACTTCGCCCAGGCTTTCTGATGTGCTTTCGCCTGTGCTGCATCAAATGGTGCAACAGCGACAGGCGGCGGTGAAGAAACAGGTTCTACCACTTTCGCTTCGGGAGCCTGCAGTTGTTTTTTGGGTGTGATCACGGAACTGGCGGCTGCAATCTGCTCATCCTGTTTGCCGGGACGAACGAAAAAAGCAATGCCCAGCAGGAGTAACAGTCCACCAATTCCACCAGCGATCAGCAGTTTCTTTGACGGCCCGGATGATGTTGACTTCTGCGCCGACGTCCCCTGATTCGCACGCATCCTGTCTGCCGAGGATTTGGAGCGGTCAATCGAGATCAAAGCCGGATTCGATTCTTCTTTCGCGGTGGGAAGTGTTTTCGGTTTCGGGCCCTTCTTCTTAGCTTGTGCCTGCTTGTGTCTTTCATCCGGATTGCGCAGCACTTCCTGCAAGTCGTTCGCGACGTCCGTCATTGACTGGTAACGCTGCTCCCGGTCCCCGGCAATCATTTTCAGGCAGATGGCTTCCAGACGGGGATCAATATCGGAACGCAGTTCGGAAGGCTTTGTCGGGTTGTTGAGCGCAATCTGCTGCAGCAGGGCCATCAGGTTTCCCTTGAATGGCATCTCGCCGGTAATCAGCTCATACATAATGATGCCGAGTGCATAGATATCGACCCGATGATCAATGGCTGTCTGATCGCCGGCCACCTGCTCGGGAGCCATGTAGGCAGGCGTACCAATGATGGCTCCGCTTTGAGTGACCTGCACATCATCACTCGAACTGCGTCGCGCCAGTCCGAAGTCCATGACGACCGGTTCCCCTTTCAGGTCGACCATGATATTAGCAGGTTTCAAATCACGGTGTATCACACCAATTTCATGTGCTTCGGCCAGACCCAGAGCGAGCTTCCGAATCGTGGTGATAATCTGCTTTTCGGAATGGGTCTTCTTCGACTTCGTATAATCTTTCAGCGGTCGGCCTTCGATGAACGCCATGGTGATGTAGTGCTGACCGTCAATTTCGCCGACATCATAGACGGGACAGATGTTGGGACTGCGCAGTGTCGCTGCTGCCCGGGCTTCACGATAGAAACGTGCGAGCAGTTCTTCTTCATCGACACCGTTCCCGTCACCGAACTTGGGAATTTTCAGAGCCACATTTCGATCCAGCTGCGTGTCCCGGGCCAGATAGACTGCCCCCATCGCTCCCTGGCCGAGCACCTTTTGAATCTCATATCGACTGAACGTTTTTGAGATTTCGATTTCAGCCGTTGCTTCCGTATTCGGTTGTCGAAAGTCCCGGGTGAGTGATGATTCTGAATCACCTGTCCCCTGGATCATCGTATGAGCAGTCGCATCTTCGAATGAGATTTTGCCAGACGCGCTGGTTTCCGTTGACGACTCCTCAGCTCCCGCTTTGTCAGGCTGCGGGGGAGTTTCCGACTCTTTCCACTCTTGGAAATAGCGTGTGAGTTCAGCGGTATGTTCGGGATGCGCCTCGAGCAATTTCTCAAAGGAGAACTGTTCACCAGCCTTGGTGCGAGCTTTATAATCAGCGATCAACTGATCGATGTTCAAACTCTGCCCGTCAGCCTCTGAAGGTGGGTCGCTCATACCTGCAGCCTGATTTCCAATTCTTAATGGTTTTCAATAAAGCGCTGATTGATAATTTCTGGAATTCCGGCGTCGACGCAGCCCACTCATTCAGTATCTAACCTGATACCACAAAATGGAATAGGGCGAACCAGAATGTAAATCGCGAATTTTCTTCTGAAGTTATCATTCTGACCATGTTCACAACTGACCACAAGCCCAAATCAGCACTCCAACAAGTCTGGTTACCGGTCAATTATTGACAGTCTGCTGTCACGCGTTTCGCGACATTTCCTTCAATTTAGATAAACTGCGATCAGTTTCCCGGCAATCTGGGACTGGAGTTTCTCAGAAGACAACCGCTAAAATAGTGAGATACTTTCCACGTTTTCCAGAAGAGACCTCGCTGAGACGCTGACTGAAAACGCTGCTGAGAAAGTCACAGATCAAGGCTCACCCTTTGGAGTACACAAGGTATGCAAGTCTTCCGTCTCAGTCTGATCGTCGAAATTGGTCTTCTCTCAAGTCTGATCATCGCAGGGTCCGGTTGTTCGAACGCGTCTCCCGCGAAAGCACCTCCTCAAGCGGAAACTCAAAATAATTCTGACAAGGAAGCAGAGACAGCGGCTGCCTCAACGACTGAACCGGCGGCTGCGCAACCAGCAGATCAAGCCGCTGCAAATACAGAAGTCAAAGCCCCCGTCAAACCAGTCACTCCGGCTACGGTTGCAGAAGCAGAAAAAGTTCTCGATCTGGAGACATTCCCTTTACCTGCCGGCACGAAAATGCAAAGCCCGCGTCGAATGGCGGCACTCAGTTACTCGGTCGATGGCCCCCTCAAAGACATCCTCGATTTCAACGTGCAGGAACTGACGAAGCGGGGCTGGAAGGAAGTGGCCGGCACCCGACGCGAAGGACCATACACCGGTGCCGATTTCACAAACGGCGATTTTCATCTGAATCTGTCGGTCATGCAACCTGCTCCCAACATGCCGGTCAGTGTCACCTTTGCCCGTTACGGCAATGTGGCTCTGACCTCTCTGCCGGTCCCTGCGGGAGCAAAACAACTCTATGCTTTTCCAGCAACTGTCATGTACACAACCGAAGCTCCCGTGGAGAAGACGACGGAACAGTGTCGGGATCTGATGCTGAAAGCAGGCTGGACGCCCTACGGCAGCGCAGGCACCACGGCTTATTATCGGCAGAACGCGGTCCTGGTTCTGGCCAACGTCATGAGCGCGCCAGGTCAGGGAGGCAAAACGGCCATCACCTACACGAGCAATCTGCTGTCACTCGATCTACCCGCATTCCCGGAGGCCATCGACTTCCGCTACACCGACATGACGACCGAGATCTCATTCGACACGAATGCCAGTCCCAGGGAGGTGACCGATTTTTATCGTAAAGAGCTGGCTTCCGCAGGCTGGAAAGCCACGACCGATGAACCGGTTGCCATCGAATGGAAGAAACTCACGATCTTCCGCAAACCGGACCAGGAAATGATCACCGTCACTACCAGCGATTTTGAAGGCCGCACACGCGTGCGGATTGATTATCAGACGGCAGCGGAAGTCGCCGAAGAAGAACTGCGTGCCTACATGGAAGCCGGTAGAAAAGCGACCTATCGCAAAGGAGAGAAACCGGAAATTAAACTCGTTACGGCAGACAGTCTCGCAGTGCAGCAGGATCAGCCTTATACTGTGAAAATGCAGGTCAAGCGAGGCACTGCGAATGCAGTCGCGACAGCAGTGGTCGAGGCACTCACTGCAGCAGGCTGGAGTGGTAAGACCCCCGCGGATGCGCCGGTGTTTCGTACCTGGATGCTGCAAAAAGGGGAAGCACAAATCTGGGTCATTGCAACAGAACCGACCAAGGCCGATTCCTGGGTTGCCGTGATCGGTGCCGGTGTGACGTTCAAACCTTCACAGCCTTGAAAGAAATTGTCAGAACACAGGGGATCAATCACTGTTTTACCCCGGATCAGATCAGACATGAAAAAGCGGCACATTTTTATCATCCTCGGACTGCTCACGCTCTCACTGGGTTATGTCAGCGTCACAGCTCTGCAGGAGACCAGGCAGGAAGTCTTTCTTTCGGTTGCCAAAAACAAGTTAAAACAACTCTCACTGGGATTTGATAACTACGAATCCTTAAAAGAAAACTCCGTTTTCACTGATGCGATCGATCACAACAGGAGCTGGAGGGTTCTGATGTCAGAAACCTTCGCCGATGATTTTCTGCAAGAAAAATCGGACGACATTCTCAACCAGCCGACACCGGTACATTTTCGCGATCCGGAGATGTCGGGCATCTTCAGAAATGATAAGAGTGAGGCCTCTACATTAACCAGCTTCCGTGCCATCCGGATAAAAACTCCCTACGAAGATGTGAAGGGCAAAACGAGCGACTGGGTGGTCGCATTTTTACCAATGGACCGGGATGACTGGACCTCACAGGAAACGCTTTCCGAAGCGGACTTCAGAAAGATTCTCTCCAGACAGGATCAGTCAAAGACTCCCGTCTATCTCGTGACGGAAGCAGGGAACGTCATGAAAGCGGGTTTGTTCATGGCAAAACGGGAACCGCTAAAAAATTAGACGCAAGTTTCCAGTCCACCTGATATTCACAAGGAGAGTTCGAAATCATCGGAAGATTTTGTCTTATTTTTTCAGTGCCGCGTCCAGATCCATCACAAATGAGACCATCCTGGGATCTGCTCCCGGAGGCAGTTGTTCTGCTATTTGCTGTTCAATGAATGAAATTAATTCATCAGCCGTAAACGGCAGACACGACCACAGACACTCTCGTGAATACTTGCCTTTAATCTCGATGAATAAAGACGCCTCATTGGGTGGGTCAAGTATCAAAGCGGGACTTCCAACAATCCGAACCTGACAACGCTGAGAAAAACTACGAGAGATATCCAGTGTCCTGACGAGCTTCGCATTTTCGGGAGTGCTTACAGAAATAATATTTTCAGAACGTCCCTGTTCAAATCCGGCGTTATCCATGAGCCATACAAAGCAGACAATCATTGCAAGAAACGCAACAGGAAACCAGGCACCGGGAATCAAAGACATTTGCTCTCGGAACATTCTTCTTACTCCATTCGCCCCCGGTGGATAATTGACTGTGCCCGACTCAACAAAGCTTACTCCGGCACCATTCATCTGATGATCTCTGATTAATTCTATACATGGATGGTCTATGATTTCATCCATAACCAATACTTAATTCGGAGAATCAACGGCCCCACAATCCCGAACCCAATACCCAGGACGAGAAATAAATGCCCGTAGCTTGCCGCTCCCGGTTCCAGCACGGCGTCGGCAGGGTTGTCCGGGTTATAAGCAACGACAACCTCCCCGCCTGCCGGATATTGTTTGTGTTTCTCCCTCATTTTTGAAACGGAAGAAGCTTGTCCGTTCGCACCAAAACGATATACATCGGACGTGTAGCGAATTTCATCGACCACAAATTCATAAGAGATGTTG
>JAGQQP010000241.1 GCA_020426085.1 Planctomycetaceae bacterium
GAACAGTGTCTGTTGAACACTGAAGAAAACAACAACAAGACTGAAGACAATTCGTTGAGCGCTTTTCACGATGAATTCCTGTCCAAACGGGTTCACAATGCCTATGAATGGTAGAACATTTGATCTGGCGATTCTCTGACATCCAGCATAACAGACAGCATAACCCATAGCAAATAAAGATGTTAAGTTAAGAACCACTCCTGTTCTGTTTCTATCCCAAGTCCGAAATCGTTTCGAACCTGCAGTGCAATTTCACCTTGAGTCATCCAGCCAGATGGATTATTTTTCGCATCGAAATGGATTTATATTCAGCAGGAACAGCTTCACACTGCAAGGATGCAAAATGAACGCCGCCAAATTCTTTTTTACCTTGGCTTTAGTCGGGGCCACACTGACAGGTTGTAACGGCGCGAAAGATGCCAAACGTGCTCCTGAGGATGCACAAGCGCCTCGCATGTCAGAACAACCCGAACCTGCATCGGCAGTCCCTGATGAGCAATTAAAGGCAAAGAAAAAAGAGAAGCACGAAACCGTTCGTGTCTTTTATGGCACCGATCGCAATCTGACAGGTTCCCCCCATCCCAAGACTTTTTTTGGAACCAGACGCGCCAGCCTGTCATTAGGTTTCTGCGATGTGAGTATCCCGGAAAATCACGAACCCGGTAAACTGGAATCGCCTAAAATCTGGAAACTGGAATTCCGGGAAAACCCCGATAAGCATGTCGTGTTGAAATCCGTTGAGCCTGCTTCCGGATCAGATTTTTTATTACAGCTGCGCCAAACCATCGAAGAATCAGTCGAAGTCGAAGAAACCCCCAATGGATTAGTTAAGGTTGGCGGGGAAGCATTCATCTTTATTCACGGCTTTAACAACTCATTCGAAGATGCAGCACGCAGGACTGCACAGATCGCCTACGACCTGAAATTCAAAGGCGCTCCCTTGATGTACAGCTGGCCTTCGCAGGAGAGAGGTTCTATCTGGGCCTATAAAGAAGATGGCCGCACCGCACAGTGGTGTGAAGAAAATGTCACTCTGTTTATTGAAGCCATTGCACGGGAATCAGGGGCCAGAAAGATCCATCTCATCGCTCATAGTATGGGTAACCGGGTATTATCGAGAGCACTGAAAAACATTTCGCAGAAACTGGCTCTCACCCAGGAAGCAAAGCCGCTGTTTAATGAAGTAATTCTGACAGCGCCTGACATTGATGCACAGGTCTTCAAAGAATCGATCGCCCCGCACATTGTTCAGACGGCAGAACGTTTCACGATCTATTCTTCGTCGGAAGATCTGGCATTGAAAGCTTCGCGGGTCGTCAATTCCTACTGGCATCAGCGTCTGGGAGAAGGGGGCTCTTATTTGACCGTGTTCCCCGAATATAAAAAAATCAATGTCGTGGATGCCTCGGAAATTGATACCAACCTGTTTGCACTCGGGCACTCGTATCACGCTGACAGTAATACCGTCCTCTCCGATGTCAGACTGGTATTCCAGGGAATTCCCGCAGGGGAACGTAATCTCAGATCGCTGCTGGAAAATCTCGCCTGGAAATTTCAGAGCAATCGCAGCCTGCTGGGCCGTGCGATTCGAGGCACGTTTCGCTAAACAAACGGAATGGTGTTATCAGATGTACGAAAAAAAGAGCACACCAATGTGTGCTCTTTGAATGATCTCTGAAATCTTCAGCCGTGACTGATTATCCCAAAGGGAATGGTTCCGGTTCCAGCAGGAACGGAAAAACGCGAATCGGCTCACCCATGACCAGATCGTCCGGGTACCGCAACTGGGCAGCCCGGTCGGCCGCAAACTGCAGTTTCGTCAGTTCCAGTCCACAGTAGTGATCTGCGTTTGACTCTGCCGCAACGTCTGCGAAGACTTCTCCCGCAGAAGCAGCATGCCGACGCACGCCATGAATACTTCCTTCACGGACTTTAATACCAGCTGCAGACAGTTTCACCAGACCTTTAAGGAAGCGTCCCGGAATGGAATCGGGGCCGCAGACACGCAGCAGGCGTTCCCACTCATCATGAGCTTCCCAATAGAACCCCAGATTGAAATAGTCGATTGCATTCAGATAATTACGGTGCTCAACCCAGTTATCTTCAGTCAACGCCTTGGGGGGTTTTGGTTTGTTGCCATAACTGTGTCCCTTGGGATCACGATATGGGTGTGGCAAGCTTTTACCCGGAACAAAAGTATATTCCGGCAGACGGGACGAAGGTAGTAAACGCACAACATCAGCGACAGGATAAACCATCCTTTAAAATCTCCAATTTCTCTTTAGTTTAGCTGAGGTCTACAGATTTTGAGACCAGATCTATTCTTGTCTATTCTTAATTGAACATGTGTGGCGGGTACTGACTGAATTCGTGTCGCAGGCTTTGCTGACATAAAGTCTGCACCTAACCTATTTATATTTAAGGCTTTCGCAACGATAGCGCTAAAACCTCTCAAATTTGGGCTCCGCCCCTTTTCCAAACGGGCTCGGTCGCAATCGGCTCAAATCACTGCATGTTGAATGCAGCCTGGAGCGAAAGGGGTAGGAAACTGAAAATCGAGCTTAAAAAGCTTATTTTCAAGCTTTATCACCCCATCATATACAAGCTTTTTCTAACATAAAGAGCAGATTTTGTAATTTGAAGCAATTTCCGGGATTTCAGGCCCCTCTTGTGCTGGTCAGGGGGAATAAGAGTTCGAGATTGTCTGCGGACCGGGATGGAAGATGAATCAGACCCGAAATTCTGTCCAGTGACCAGGCTGGAGAACCAGGGCAACACGTTTGATCAGGCTGAAAGTTCTCTGGAGACTACTGTCCTTTTTCAGAGGTCCCCGATTTTTTCATCAGTTCCTCCTGGGCCCTGATCCTGCGGGCAGAGATGCTGCGAAACTCCCAGGGCAGTTTCGCATTTTCCGGAAGGGAATCGAGTACACTCTTCAACTGAGCATAGGATTTCAGACTGGTGTTTTCACTCTTCAAACGTTCGCTGCGGGAAAGATCGTGCTGCTCCAGTGGATCCTCTGACAGGTCGAAGAATTCGCCTGTCGAATAAAGTTTGAACCGCTGATCCCGGATCACGCGCTGCTTGTAATATTGTGTCAGACACCACGAACGCCACGGTTCCTTACGGGGCTGATTCAGAATCTGTGGTGCAAAGGATTTTCCGTCGATTGTCACCCCTTCGGGAAGTGGTGCGTGCGCCAGATCAGCAAGTGTAGGCAAAACATCTGCGATATCAATCAGGTCGTCACTGATTCGCTCAGTCCCCACCAGTTGAGGGCAATTAATGATGAGAGGCATGTTGATTCCCTGTTCTTTGAGGGAATAGATTCCTTCAGCCGAAATACGACCATTGAATAGACCGCCAAGGCTCTGCTCCGCATTTTGATCGGTTCCGTTGTCCGTCCCATTGTCGGGAACAATAAACAGAATCGTATTATCACGAATCCCCAGCTCGTCCATTGCTTTGACCAGTTTCCCAATCAGAAAATCGGAGTAATTCAGCATGCCTGCAAACTTTTCGCGCGGCGTTAATTCTTTTCCGAGATTGTGGGGCGTATTTACAACAGGGATGTGAGTCAGGATCGCTGAATAGTATGCGCAGAAAGGTTTGTCTCGATGTGTCTTCATGTAGTCAATCAGATAATCCGTGAAGATATCGGGGCCAAACTTTCCTCTTGTCTCCAGCCGTTTGCCGTTCTGGATCACGTAGGGATCCCAGTAGCGTTGCTTATGAGCCGGATGACCTTTCAAGAAATCAAAAAAAAGGCAGTACTCTTCAAAACCGTGTTCCGTGATCGCATCTTTCTGTGTCGGATCGAACAGGTCATTGATCTGCCATTTACCCGAGATGCAGGTGCTATAACCCGCGTCTCTCAGAATTCGCGCAAAACAGATCTCGCGGTTCCAGTCAAAATACCCGCCCCCATAAATCGCCGGGTCGTGATGTGTATGCCAGCCGGAACGAAACGGGTAGCGACCGGTGAGCAGCATATGACGGGTGGTACTGCAAACAGGCGTCACATAACAGTTGCGAAACCGCAGACCCGTGTAAGCCAGATGATCGATGTTCGGTGTCTGATTTTCCGAACTGCCGTAACAGCGAAACCAGTCCTTGCCGACGTTGTCGAGCAGGATAAAAATGATATTGGGACGCGTGTCCTTTTTTTTTTTTTTTTTTTTTGGTAAACAGACAAAAAAAGAATATTAGATATAGAAAGTTTGGAACAGACGTTTCATAGGACTTCTAACTTAAGTTTCTGAACAGACAGTTTTACTTCTTTTCTTCAGCCGGGGAAACCGATTCGACTGCAGCAGGACCAGAACGCATTTTCTGAATCTCGGGAACCACTTTCTGTGTGGCGATATACCAGGCCATCCCCAGCAGTAACAGAAAACCAATTCCCGCTAAAATATTCATGACAGGTCCATTCCGATACTCACCCATCACTTTTTTACTGCTGGTTAACAACAGCAGGGCACCCGCTGCCAATGGAGCAGCGACGACAGTCACTGCCTGTGCTGCAACAATCGCAACCACTGGTTTCGTTCCCGATCGGATCACGTAGATCGCGACAAACATCCCTGTCAGTAATACTGCAGTTGTCAGAATACGAGTCCATTTATCATTCGGCGTGCCTCCCAGCCCCAGACTGTCCGACAGAATGAACCCACCAATCATCGAGTTCACAATAAACGACGAGTAGGCAGCTGAGAATAACCCGATACAGAACAAAATCTGGCCTTTGTCACCGAACAGCGGTTGCAGGGCATTCCCTACTTCACTGACCTTTTCCAGCTTCTGTCCCTGCAGCACTGCCGCAGCAGTTGACATAAGCATGATCGTAATCAGTGCCATAATCGTCACGCTGATAACAGAATCGATGCGGCCATCCTTCAAATCTGTCACCTTCCAACCTTTGAAGCGTGCCAGATACGACTGATAAAAGGCAGCGGTGATCACAAAGGTTGTTCCCACCAGTCCTAGAAGCGAAATATTGAGGATCGAATCAAGACCGCTACCACCAGAACCGGGAATCACACCTTGCGCCATTTCTGCCAGATTCGGTTTCGCAAAAAACAGATTGATGGCGAATGAAAGCAGCATCACAGCCACAAACACCGACATCAGGCGTTCCACCAGTTTATACAGGTTCTTGAACCCGAACAGAAACGCAATCGAAATGGCATTGAAGATCACGATACCGTATTTGAAATCGGTATAGTTCTCCAGTGCAGAATGCACACCAAGATTATTTCCAAACTGGTAAGCGGCAGAAATGAAAAATACGCCGCAACCAATCAGAATGGTCAAAGGCCGACCTACCATATTTGCCAGCAATGTGCACGTGGATTCACTGGTCACGGTCCCCAGCTTTGCTCCCAGTGAAGTATAGACCAGCATGAAGATCACAGAAACCAGCACGACCCAGATCATGCTGTAACCATCTTTGGCTCCCAGATTGGAACTGGTCAAAATACTGCCTGGCCCAATCACAACACAAGCGGTCACCAGTCCGGGACCAATCCTTTGCCACCAGTGTGGCCTGACACTCACTGCTTGTTCTTCTGTCACGTTTCCGGGTATCCTCATGGTGTAAGTTTTATCTGTGGGACGCGAAGCATCAGTTATTTATTATGCGAAACCTGTCGCGTTACACAATCCATTTCCTACTTTGTCCGGTTTTATTTTGGAAACAGTCGGTGTACCATTTATTATAAGTGGAAGAATTCCCGAAACATCAGTTCCGATTTCTCCTGCGATTACCCCCTGCATAACCCGGTAAAAAACCTCAAGCGACTAAATACAAAACAAGGACGCTGCAGTGAAACAATTGATCAATTTTCTCTGTCTGGTTGGACTGTTCGCGACTCTCACTCCACATTCCACCTATGCCGCTCCCCAACAGAAGAAACCAAATTTCATCGTCATCTTCTGCGATAACCTCGGTTATGGCGACATCGAACCCTTTGGCTCCACCGTTAACCGCACCCCCAGCCTGAATCGTATGGCGCGCGAAGGGATGAAGTTTACTCATTACTGTGTGACGGCGGGAGTCTGTACTCCCTCGCGTGCCTCTATCATAACCGGCTGCTATTCCCAGCGGGTCGGCATGCACTGGAATCCACGCGATGGCCAGGTCCTGCGTCCTATTTCCCCATACGGTTTAAATCCGGAAGAAATCACAGTCGCCGAACTTCTGAAAAGACAAGGGTACCAGACCGGCATGATCGGGAAATGGCACCTGGGTGATCAACCCCCTTTTCTGCCTACGAAACAGGGGTTCGACTACTTTTACGGAATTCCCTATAGCGATGATATGACACAGGCGGTAGGACAACGACTGGGCGATCGACTGGATGGCAAAAACTGGCCTCCCCTGCCCGTCATGTTGAACGACACCGTGGTCGAAGCAGGCGTCGATCGAAATTTATTAACCAAAGACTATACCGAGAAAGCCGTCGAATTTATCGAGGAGAATAAAGACCAGCCATTCTTTCTCTACTTCCCGCAAGCCATGCCAGGCAGTACCAGCAAACCCTTCGCCAGCGATGCGTTCCGGGGGAAAAGTAAAAAT
>JAGQQP010000242.1 GCA_020426085.1 Planctomycetaceae bacterium
CGGCATCGGTCAGCAGCGGGACGAATTTACCGCCGCGCCCTTTATTACCGCCGCGCCAGCCGCCGCCATGAATCCAGACCACCAGAGGCGGATTTTTCACGTTGCGAGGCAGATACAAGTCGAGCAGCAGGGACGAGCCATCCACGTTTGCATATTCCACGTCGCGGTGTTCAATCAGGTTCCCGCGGAACTGTGGCGGACTGTTCGGGCGGGGCTTTTGTGCAAAGTTCACCTCCTGCAGACAGACGATGAAAACCAGGCAGGTGATGAAGGTTCTGAAAAAAAGCGAAGTCATGCTGTGCTCCTGAAGTGGACTGGCTGGTGAATGCTGCGCCTGGTCTGAGGCGTCTGAAATAAAGAGGTTGATATATCACGTGCACGTATTATATGGTATTGAACACACTGGGCCGTCGGAAGTTCCGCAGTTTCCTGCTGAATCAAAAACGTTTCCGACGGAACTCTTTCTCTGGTCTTACTGCAGGGCCCGGGTAATCTCTTCCAGGCTGTTCATCAGCGTCTGTTTTTTTCGAGGTGTGAGGGCCTCTTCCAGAGTCTGGTGGATCTGACTGGAATGTCTGATCAGTTTCTTGAGCAGGCGTTTTCCGCTGGCCGTTAAATAGACCCGCAGTGCCCGCCGATCGTTTTGACTGGCTTCACGGCGGATCACATTTTTCTGCTCCAGCAGTTTCAGCATGGCACCTACGGTGTTGGCATCAGAGGACATACGCTCGCTGAGTTCGGTTTGAATGATGCCTTCTGCATCGGCCAGCACAGACAGCAGCACATATTGATCGACGGTCATACCAAACTCAGCAAAGTGGGCCTGCGCCACGCGATGCATCGTCAGGTAAGCCCGTCTTAATCGCATCGGAATTGTATCATCAACGGTCATCCGTACTGGTCCTTCTCTGAGGGAACGCACTTCATGTCAGGCAGGGAAGACTTCTGTCCGAATCAGTTTGCAGATTCCTGTCCAGTAGTGCAACACGACAGGGTATGACAATTTTGATGCGTCAAAAACGCAAGTATACTAAGTTGTTTACCTGTTGAGGTTTACAGATGATTCCTGATTGTGTGATTTGAGCCGGATTTTTTCTGAACAATAATAATTAAACTATCGTAATAATATTGAGAGATCCCGAAGGCACTGTTAGGATGAGCCGCGAATTAACGTTGAATTGAGAGTCCTGCCTCCAGTCCTGCCACAAATTCATACCTCAAAAAGTACTCCTGCAAAATTAATGATCGAACGGTTCGCCGTCCGGATTTTGACCGATCTGATTTCCAGTGGAAATGATGTCTGTTGAATTGAAACTTCCCGCGCTTGTTTGTTGCGTTTTTTGTTTCTGTTTTTATTTTGCGAGAGAAACTCATGAAGAAGTCGAACTACATCCGGCGTGGCTTCACGCTGATTGAATTACTGGTGGTAATCGCTATTATCGCGATCCTGATTGCCTTGCTGTTGCCGGCCGTTCAGCAGGCACGCGAAGCCGCCCGTCGCTCCCAGTGCAAAAACAATCTGAAGCAGATTGGTCTGGCGATGCACAACTATCTGGACGCCTTCACCACTTTCCCGATTGGTGGATTGAAAAACAGTCGTGGTCCTAACTGGCGCGTTGGTCTGCTCCCTTATTTTGATCAGGCACCCGCTTACAATCAGGTCAATTTTAGCGCCAGCTTCTGGGCACACTCCGGACTGCAGGCGATTTTCAAAACACTGCGTGTTCCCGGTTACGTCTGTCCTTCCAGTCCGCATGGTTTTGTGAACACGGATGTGCCTCTCTCCTATGACAGTATGATCCATGACTATGTCGGCATTACCGGCGCGGTCCCCAGTGCCACTTCCGGTGGGAGTACCGCTGACTGTACGGCTTCAAACATCGTCAGTGGGGGAACCTACTGTAATAACGGCATGCTGCCGGTTTACTTTTCCAAACGCATGCGGGATTGCACTGATGGTTCCAGCAATACCATTATTGTTGCCGAACAGTCAGGAAATGTAGGGGGCGTGGAAAACAGCGCCAACCCGCTGGGAGGCTGGCATGGCTGGGTGAATAACTCGGGCGAGCAGATGGATCCCGGCACAACGCTGTCATCGCTGGGGAGCGTGAATGGTTACCTGGGTGGCATGACGACCGTTCGCTATCCCCCCAATGCCTACTGGACCTCCGGAGCGCCGTCCAGCGCAAGTTCTGAATATGAAGTGAATACCATTTTGAACTCATTTCATGTCGGCGGCATTCATGCACTACTGACCGATGGTGCTGTCCGGTTCGTTTCCGAAAACATTGACATGGATACCCTGAGACAGCTTTCCATGCGATCCGATGGCCAGGTGATTGGCGAATTTTAATGCCGCTTTCTGCAGACAGGCACAGAAACTTCGAGGCGACTCTATCGAAGTTTCTGTGTTGCTGTTTTCTTTTCGATAACGATCAGGCTACTTAATGAAAGACCCTTTGATGAAATATCAGTCTCTGAAATTAACTCTGTCACTGGTACTCAGTCTGACCATTCTTATTGGATGCAGTCACACACCCGGATCAGACAAACAACGCCGCGATGTCTCAATCACGGTGACTCTGGGAGGCACACCGGTTACTGCGGGCCTGGTGAATCTGGAAAACGCTCAGACCGGAGAAGGGGGCGGGGGATCACTGTCCGAGGAAGGCATCGTCAGCATTCCGAACGTTGCGCTGGGAAAATACAGTGTGACCATTCTGCCTCCCGAAATGGATCCGGTCCCGCCCGAACCCGGACAGGCGGCAGCGCCTAAAAAAGCCTCGCCTGCGATTCCGGCGAAATTTCGAGACAGTCAGTCCAGCCCGCTTGAGCTCGAAGTCAGCGAAGATTCGGGTGAGTTCTCGTTCGATTTGAAAGATGCTGGCTAGACGTCTTAGCTCCCGCTTCCGCATGTCTTCCGTTCGTAAAATAAGGCGACCAGGGGAGATACTGCGCTCTTGGTTTCGGGTGTTCTGTCCAATTGTGCTAGTCTGAATCCAATTATAAGCGAAAGATGTAACACTAATTATATAAATGAATAACGATGTTATTATTCGTCGTAAGTACAATATGAAGTGAGTAAATAATCTGTAAATTAATATTGATAATTAAAAATAGTTTAATAATATAGTGTTATTAACTTAACATATCTTTGTATCTCGGCCGTTTGTGATCTCAAACGGCCGTCTGAATTCTTACTGAGTCTGATTCGTGCTTCGATCTTTTACTACCGATCTGTGTAACTGCTGAAGCCGGAAATTCTATCTTCTTTATCTGTTTTATTTATTGAGAGAGTGACATGACTTTGAACACACAGAAGCGTCGAGGATTTACTCTGATTGAACTACTGGTGGTGATCGCGATTATTGCGATCCTGATCGCCCTGTTGCTGCCCGCTGTCCAGCAGGCCAGGGAAGCCGCACGCAGATCACAGTGCCGCAACAACATGAAACAGCTGGGGCTGGCGTTCCATAATTATCACGATAACTTCCTGATGATGCCCACAGGTTATTTTCAGAAGAGTGGATATCAGACTGGCTGGGTGGCCCGGATTCTGCCTTACATTGATCAGGCCCCCCTTTACAACAATATCTCTGCGATTGCCGGAGAGATAAATGAGATCACACCTTGGCGATCGTCCTCAATTGGTTCGCGGACAGAATTTACGACCCCGATTCAGGTCATTCTCTGCCCTTCTTCTGAACTGGGTTCAACGGCTCCTTCGCATTCTTCCGTTTCCGGCGATCATGGTGGCCTGCATTACCGGGGGAATGGAGGATCGGTCGATGTAGGTCTGGTTTCAGGTTTTTCTACGTCCACTCATAATTATACAACCTCGGGTGTCCTGTATCCCAAATCAAAAACCCGGATGAGGGATATTACCGATGGAACCTCGAATACATTTCTGTTGGGGGAACTCTCTTCCGGACTGAATGGCTGGGGAAGCAACACCGGATTTGATGATATGGTTGCCTGGACCTGGGCTACTTACGTTTACGGAAGTCCTACCGGCGCGGATGGGTTCCTGATGATTGATACCAAAGCGACACAATATCCGATTGGTTCGAGTACACATTCGCAGTACGGTGTATCCTGGAGAAGTGCCCATACAGGCGGCGCGCATCTGTTGTTCTGTGACGGACGCGTGCAGTTCCTGTCGAACAGTATGAACCTGGACACGCTGAAAGGTCTGGCGACCCGTTCGACCGGCGAAGTCCTCGGCGAATATTAAAACGATAAACTGAGATTGTGTCTTTTTCTGATTCATTCATCATTTTTCTCGGATCATGTTCCAATATGAAGATCTATATTACATTCCTCTGTTTCGCATTGTTCGCGGTATCAGTCATGACAGGCTGTGGTGAGCAGATCGAAAAGAAACCGACGGCACCTGTGAAAGGTGTGGTCACTTATCAGGGAAAACCTCTGGAGACCGGTGAAATCGTATTCTTTCCTCAAACAGGGGAGCAGATCGCACACGGAAAAATTCAACCCGACGGCAGCTTTCAGTTGACCACATACGATGAGGGTGATGGCGCCTTTCCGGGTACGCACAAAGTCAGCATTATTTCCGAACGGGATATGGAAGGCGTTTCCGCGGAAGATCCGGAAGCATCCCTGGAGCCATCTTACATTCCTGCCAAATATAATATGCAGAAGACGTCCGGCCTGACGGCCGTCGTGAAAGAAGGAGATAACGAAATTAATTTCGATCTCGAGTAGTTTGACCTCAAGATGTTTGACAGTTCGTGAACAATGAACTGGTTTAAGAGTGCTCTCTTTTTTCGGAAAGGGAGCACTTTTTTTTCTGCCTGTCGGTATTCAGATCTGTTCAGACGAGAGAGTCAATCGTGATCATCACCAGGATGACGACTCCGATTGCCAGTTTACCCACTACTCCGAGCAGGCGACCCACAAACGCCGCGGTGCTGATGTGCAGGCGGTTGACTTCCTGATTGCCTTTCCAGACTTCTCCCACATAGGCACCCGCGAAGGCCCCCAGGGCTCCACCGAAAATCGCGCCGAACACGGTTCCCAACGGAGGTAGAACTGGAGTTGCGACGGTTGCGCCAATCACACTGGCGATGAACGTCCCCAGTAGCGCCAGAATCATGGCACGACGACTGGCCCCTTTTTTCGCAGCGCCCGCCGAGCTGCCCAGCGCTTCGATGACTTCGCCGAGACCAGCCAGAAGAATAGCGATGACCAGTACCGTCAATGAAATGCCATGCTCGTCCCGATCGGGCATGAACAGATAAAACAGGGCGGACAGAAAGACCATGATCCAGTTCCCGGGGACCAGAAACAGGATCGATACCCATGACGTCAGATTCGCCAGGAAGAGCAGGAGCACCATCAGGTAGTAAAACGTGAAGGGGAGCCAGTCTGTGAGCCACTCAAATGACATGTATTGAGAACCTGTAGTTAAGAATCGGACCGAAGTATTCGCGACGCCAGTTTATTGATTTCCTCTGAAGTTGGTAATTGTTCTTCGTAAATCGTTGTGAAATATTAGAGAATGCAAAAAAGTAACGAATGTTGAGCCTTTTTTTGTGGTTAAATTAATGCAGTTTCTTCCCACTGAAAACCAGAAGATATAATCTAATGTACACTTTCTGGGCCAATCTGAAGGGCCAATGATTGTATTTGTCTGATTTCAGGGGTAAAATCGTAGATTTGATGAACCATTGCTGGACGAAAATTCTTATAATCATCAATGTCGTCTGATGTAATTCGCGGGTTTTGATTTCCCGTTGTGTTCACTACGAATTCTGTTCGCTGTTTCTGCGCGAAACAGTCAACAGTTAAAAGTATTAGTCTATTCCAAAAGGAGCAGGCCGTGAGTGTTGTCAATTCCGCCCGGGAAGTTCATGTCGAAGAAATTATAGACGTCGAACCTCACAACTGGTTGAACATGAAGGAAGTTCCCGCCTGGCTGATCAGTCTGGGGGTTCACCTGTTGTTCCTGTTTATGCTGGCAAGCTTTACGCGGATTACCCTGCTCGATTCTGAAAACGCGATCATCTCTTCGATTGAAGAGCTGGATGACAATTCTTTCAAGATCGATCCTACCATCCAGGATGTCGTAGGTTCAGCGGGTGAAACTGCCCTCCTGACCCAGTCGATGGCAGCTGCACCGCAGACATCAGTCGAACAGCAGCAGAAGATGCAGGAGCAGATCGAAAATGATATCGAAGCGCCCGAGCCCATCATCGACGATCAGATGACTCAGCCTGCCAAAGAAGAACTGATGGCCGCAGTCGAAGTGACTGGTGAAACCGACCGACCTGATGGCGGCGTCGCTGGTGCCGTCGATCGTCTGACGCTGGAAATCGCAGCCGCTGCCAAGGAAAAGAAACTGCTGGTTGTCTGGCTGTTTGATGTTTCTCCTTCTGTCAGTAAACGGCGAAATGAGATCGCCGATCGTTTTGAAAACGTCTACAAACAGCTGGGGCTTCTGGATGCCACCGTT
>JAGQQP010000243.1 GCA_020426085.1 Planctomycetaceae bacterium
GCTGCTATTGGCGGCAGATAAACCAGCTGATAAAACGGCTGCCAACGAATCACCGCTACTGGCGGTCAAGCCGATTCTCAATCATGGACCGACGCGTTTGCCAGCCGCTTTGAAATTTGCGGAACTGGATGCTGCCAAAGCAGCAAAACTTTCTGAAGCTCAAGCGAAAACCGTGAATCAGATCACTGAAAGTCTGAAGCAGGCAGACTCGGAAGTCAGTCAGATTCAGGCCGGCATTAAAAAATCAAAGCAGCAGATCAAAACCGAAACGGATGCCTTAAAACTGCTGCAACAGCAACTGAAAGCGATTTCGGAGAAGAAACCAGACGACAAAAAGACCGACGATCAATCAGATGAATCGGCTGAAGCCGCGAAACTGAAAGCGGATACCGTGTCGCAGGAACTGAAGCAACTGGAACAGCAGGTAAAGATGCTGGAACAGTCGCTGCCTGAGAAGCAGAAGCAACAGGCAGAGTTGAAAAAGCAGCTCACCGCCGCCGAAAAAAAACTGGCGGAACAGAAGACGAAAGAGAGTCAGTTTCAGGAATTCGTCAAACTTTTTCGCGAGCAGCCGCCTGCAGCAGATCCGTCACGCATTCGTGAAGTGGCTGCGTTTACCCATTCGCGTCCTTTATATTCCTGTAAGATAGACTCCAGTGGAAATTACCTGCTTGCAGGAGCACAGGGATCGGCCTTTAATCGCTGGGACCTGGTGAGTGCCGAGAATACAGAACTGCTGGGACATCAGAGCTGGGTACGTCGATTTGATATCAGCCATTCTAACCCGTTGTTGATCACAGGCGCTTATGAAGGGAAGATCGCCTGGTGGGATCTGGAGGCGGAACATCCCCAGCCACAACATCTGGTTGCGGCTCATAAAGGTTACGTGCGCGGAGTGACCATCAGTCCCGATGGATCGCTGGTCGCGACAGGGGGAAACGACTGTCTGGTGAAACTCTGGTCGGTCAAGACGGCGAAGCTGATCAAAACTTTTGAGGGCCATGAATATCAAGTCTATAACGTGAAATTTCACCCGAGTGGCCGCTGGCTGATTTCAGGGGATTTGCGGGGAAATCTGAAACAGTGGGATGTCGAAACCGGTGAACTGGTGCGTGATTTCGACGGGAGTGCGATTTATAAATATGATACGACATTTCATGGACATATCGGCGGGGTCCGTGGAATGGATATCAGCCGGGATGGAAAATATTTTGCCATCTGTGGAATCGGTGAAGTTTCAAATGCTTTTGCCGGCATCGGAATACCGACCGTCATTCTGTTTGACTGGGTGACCGGCAAGCGACTGGCGGTGATGACACCTGATGATAATTTTAAAGGGACCTGCTGGGGCGTCCGCTTTCATCCCGAAAATGATTTCATCGCAGCCGTCGGTGGAAATTCATCGGGGATGATCTGGTTCTGGAGACCAGGAGAAGAAAAGCCCTTCGCGTCGGAAAAGGTCAAAGGTGTGCCTTACGATCTGGATTTCCATCCTGATGGTTTACGGATGTGTGTGGCCTGCTTTGACAAGACAGCGCGACTGTATCACCTGGGGCCCGAAACTCCTGCAGAGCTGGCAGCCAGAACTAAAGGCAAGGAAAAGAAGAAAAAGTGATTAAACTGCAGGAGGGGCACGCCGGACCGATTCCTGTTCTGCGAGTTGCTTGAGTTTTGCCATCTGTGACTTCAGAATCCGCTTTGTGAACCAGCTGAATGAGACTCCCATGAGGCGATGGAACAAGGAGGGGAAAACCAGTTCACAGCGATAGTCCAGTTCCGTTTTTCTGCCGTGTGCCGTCAGTTCATAGGTGACTTCCATTCGATGCGCGGGATGAGCCAGTTTCACAGCGAGCAGCGACGGTGGTTCGTATGCGGTGATAATTCCCTTGTAAGTCTGCGTATTCAGTCCTTCTTTGATGGTATGGATGAATTTATTTCCTACACGGTTTTCTGTTTTTTTCCCCTTGGGATAATCAATTGATTCCAGACCTTCCATCCAGAGTTTCATTTTCTCGTCATCATTAAGATAACTGAAAACGATTTCAATCGGTGCGACGATTTCCTGATGGTGTGTAATTTCCAATGCAGCCCTCTCCCCGGTTGAACCTGACTTATCATTTGAGAATAGAATCTTAAGTTACTCACCAATATTACTGGTGAAATTCCAGTCGTAGCTCAGGCCGTATTGTAGCATGCTTTTACTGCAAGTGTGATCACGCTGTCGATCAGATTAATGAGTTTTTGTGCAAACCGGTTTCAGTATCCAGCCCACCGTTCAGCCAGTTGCTTATTGCAATGCCTTACAGGGCGATGTAGGATGCTGAATGAATGCGGGTCCCGCCCTCTGTCCTGTCAGAAATAGCGCGATTTCTGGCTGAGTAGAGTCTCTCTCCTGACGAATCCGATTCGATCCTGTTAATGCTGTCAGTTAAACTTTCAAGGGCCAATTGAATGCAATTTCTGGCAATTCCATGCCTCCTGATTCTCGTGTATTTTGGGATGATGTACCTTTACTGGGGACGGAGTTGTCTCCGGTTTTATGAGCAGAATCAAGCCAGTACCGAAGCGAATTCATATCAGCCTCCCGCCGTCGTGCTGCTGCCATTGAGGGGGAATGACCCGTTTTTAATCAATTGCCTGGATGGCCTGCTCAATCAGGAGTATCCGGCATATTCAGTGAAAATCATCGTGGACCATGCGGAAGATCCTGTTTTTGAGTTTGTGAATCAGTATCTGGAAACACACAGTCATCCTCATTGTCAGGTCAGTGTGCTCAATTCACGCAGAGAGGACTGCGGGTTGAAAAATCAGTCATTGCTCCAGGGCTTATCAGATCTCTCGGACGATATCGAAGTGGTCGCCTGGCTGGATGCCGATGTGGTCCCTCACCGGACCTGGCTGCGGGATCTGGTACAGCCTCTGCAGGACGAGCAGGTTGGCGTCGCTTCCGGGATCAGGTGGTATGCGCCTCGCGAAGCGAATGTGGGAACCCTGGTGCGGTATATCTGGAATTCCGCAGCCGTAATTCAGATGCTGGCGGTAGAGATTGTCTGGGGAGGTTCTGTCGCGATCAGCGGTCGAATTTTTCGTAACCCTCATCTGGCAGAATCCTGGTCGAAAATGATGTGGGAAGATACCTGTTTGAATTCACTGGCAGCCCGGCTGGATCAGAAAGTCATGTTTGTCCCGGCCGTCACGATGGTCAATGAAGAATCGACGTCTCTGAAATCCTGTTTTCAATTCATAACCCGGCAGTTAATGAATGCCCGGTTTTATCATTCCCGCTGGTTGTTTATTAGTGCCCTCGGTTTGCTGTCAGCAGTCGCTGAGATGATCCTGATTGCGCAACTGGTGATGTTTGTGTATGAGGGTAATCTGCTCTGGGCGGGGATCATTCTCGGCGTCGTTGCTTTTGCCAGCGGGTCTGTAGGTTATGCGGTATTCCGTCTGGATTTGCAGATCAGACAATTGATCGCGCAACGGGGAACGAAAGTGGATCGCCTGCCGATTGTCGCTGTATTTTTCCTGATACCGACATTACTCGTGTATTGTGCGGCTTTGTTAGCAGCCAGAAGAACAGAACGCATTCGCTGGCGAGGCGTCGTCTATAATGCGACCGCGCCGTTTCAGATTCAGATTGTGCACTATGAGCCTTACCAGGTCACTGTTCACAACGAGAAACAGATTAGACAGCAGAATTCATCAATTGTCTGAACTCGTCACAACGACTGGTTGATTTCATGCAGGCAGCTATTCCAGCGAACCTGCTTCTTCCAGTGCCAGCAGTTGATTCAAATCATCGACCCAGTGTGATTCACCCCGAGACTTAAGTCGAGCTATATAAGAGTGGATTTTTCCAGCGTTGCCTCGCCCGCTGGCGAGAAGCCTGCCTCCCAGTCTGACACCCCAGGGAATTTTCGGGTTGATTGAAGTGTCTCTGGTATTTTTCAGCACAATAGGGTCCCAGAACAGACGGCTGCAGACAGGTTGGAATCCGAGTCGAGTATACAGCTTCAAACAACCACTGAATTTCTGGTTGGATTTCAGATGGGTTGAATAATTAGGGTGTACCAGGAAAAAAGGAGAGTTCGCAATTAACAGGCCATCAACTTTGAGCCACTTTGTGAAATCAGCCAGGATTTCACTCGGTTCAGGGACATGTTCGAGCACATCCAGGCAGATAATCACATCGAAAGAATCCGGTTCGAGTTCTGCCAGCGACTGGATCATATTGATTTCAGCTGAATTGTTCTGGAAGACTTGCTGCGCGTAAGAAATGCAGTCCGCTGAAACTTCGAAGTATGTAACATCATGATTCGTACTCGACCACTGCAGGCTGTCGAATCCCAGTCCATCCCCAAAGGCAAGTATTTTCAGCGGCTGGGGAAAGTTGGATTTCAGGTAATTACAGATCCAGTTCCTGATTTCCAGCTTGAGTGGCCTGCGATTCCAGACGGAAGTTTCGTAGAGAAATGCATTTGTTGTTGCATAAAACTGAATGAGTCCCTCACTCCAGGTATGAGGAGTTAATTGACTTTTCTTAAGCTCTGTTCTCACATTCCATCCCAGGCATTGTTCTTCCTGGAGCAGCTTCGATGTGACCGTTTTTTTGTGCTCTCCCGAGATGCTGGAAATCAGACCGATTAATTCCGTGTTCTGATTGAGTGGCCAGGGGAGATCAGGTTTTTGTGCTGATTGTTTCATTGGAACTCATTCAAAGAGGAAAAATAAAAGAAGAAGTGAGCATGTTGCTCTTAACGTATGTGTACTTCTCAAAGTGTGAAGCCAAAAAAACGCAGAACTGTCACAGTCCTGCGTTTTTCTGTCTGGTAATTCAGATTGCTTATTTTTCTTTTTTCTCAGGTTGCTTGGGAGTTTCTTTTTTTTCTGCTGGTTTTTCAGCGGGCTTTTTCTCCGCTTTCTTTTCAGCCGGTTTGGGTTCTTCTTTCTTTTCTTTTTTGGGTTCCGGTTTTTTCTCGGCTGGCTTTTTCTCAGCGGGTTTCTTTTCTTCAGGTTTCTTTTCTACCGGTTTGGGAAGTTCCGGTTTTTCAGCAGCAACCGGTTTGGGTTCTTCCGGCATACCGATGACTTCCAGGCCGGTAATCTGTTTCTGCAGTGCCAGGCCGGCAGGACGGGTGACTTTCGTCTGCCAGACGTAAAGTCGTTTGAGTTTTTTCAGTGAACTCAACTGGGAAAGTCCCGCGTCGGTGATGTCTGTGCCATACAGGTTCAGATATTCCAGGTTGGGAAGCTGCTGCAGATGCTTGAGACCCGCGTCATTGACTTTTGTTTTTTCCAGGTGCAGGTGAGTCAGGTCTTTCAGATGCTGCAGTTGTGCCAGTCCGGCGGAAGTCACTTCGGTACCACGCAGGTTGAGTGAGGCGACTTTCGAAAGTCCTGCGAGAGTTTTGAGGGTCTCATCAGTTATCTTCTGGTCAGACAGATGAAAAGCGATTTCGAGTCGGTCATCATTTTGAGCCAGTTCCAGGACGGAACCTCCCGCGGCGATGATTTTGGCTTTGGCCTGCTCAGTAGCTGGGTTGGTTTTTTTATCCTCGGCTGACAGGTCTGCAACCTGGGTGAGCGAGATAACGGAAATCAGCGCGACAGAAAAAAATCTCATTTTACCTATCCTTACTTTCTCTGTTGTTCATCGGATTTGGTGTCAAAGTGGGCAGCACATCCTCGTCAGAGGGACCGGTTCGACCGGCATCTCGTGAGACTGACGTGCATTAAATCAATATGAGGCTTGGAGATACACCCCAATTTATCAATTCAACTGATCTTGATGCATTTTATCAGGAGAAAAGGTCAGACGGAAAGACTCAACTCCAAAAATGTGTCCTTCCACCAGAAAATCGCTCCGTTTGTGAATTGAGCCGGCAATGAAGAAATGGTCTCGATTCAAATTCCAAAATCCATTAACCTTCCGCTCGCGGTATTTTGTAGAAAGTGAATACTAAAGTCTGAACTGGAAAGAATTAATGTCTTCGGCTTCTCCTTCAGTCCCTCGAGACACCCTGATCCATGGTCTGGGACGTGGAGTGATTAATACGGTCTGTCTGTTGGGTGATCTGTTTCTGTTTGGCTGGGAGATGCTGGGCTGGATCATTACCCGTCTGCCTCCCCGAAGCAATCTCTGGTCGTGCATGTACCATATCGGGATCCAGAGCATTCCCGTGATTCTGATCACCGGGGGATTCATCGGCATGGTGCTGGCAGTCCAGTCCTATGATCAGTTCAAAGTGATGCATATGGAAAATCAGATTGGTGCCGTGATCGCCATTTCGCTGGTAGAAGAACTGGGACCAGTACTGGCGGCAATCATGCTGGCGGGGCGCGTGGGGACTTCGATGTCAGCGGAACTGGGAACAATGCGGGTTACCGAGCAGATCGACGCGCTGCGTGCACTGGGGGCCGACCCGATTCATTATCTTGTGGTGCCTCGCTTTCTGTCCTGCTGTCTGCTGATTC
>JAGQQP010000244.1 GCA_020426085.1 Planctomycetaceae bacterium
CAGCGCTGTTGTCAGCAGTAGAGAAGTCAACACTGAAAGCAGCATCAGCCGGGTTGCTCAATTCGACGGTCAGTACGGCCGTTCCTGTATCTTCATCGACTGAGATATCACTGATCGAAATACTGGCTTGATCATCATCGAGGATCGTCACTTCAGCATGGTCGTTCGCAAAGATAACATATCTTCCAGAGGCCAGAATGTTGTTCAATTGAACCAGGAAGCTTTCAGTCAGTTCCACCAGGTCGGAATCAACAAGAGGGATCGTAATGGTCTTTGACTGTTCACCAGCGGAAAATGTCAGCGTGCCGGACTGGGAGATATAATCATCCACGGAATTGGCAGATTGATCTAATGTCGCATAGTCGACTGTGATCGCAGTGTCAACTGGTTGATCCAGCGATACGGTGATGGTTGCGGAGCCTGCGTCTTCATCGACAGTCAGATCATCAATTGAGATTAGGGCTTGATCATCATCCTGAATTGTAATTTCTGCCGGATCAATTTCGTATATAATATTCGAACCATTTGATTCGATACTGGTAATCTTGATGAAAAATGTCTCGTCTGCTTCGACCAGATTGTTATTCAAAATTGCAATTGAGATAGATTTTGTCAGATCACCTGGATGAAAGGTCAGCGAACCAGACTGAGCAATGTAATCAGAATTGCTGACTGCAGTCATATTTTCTGTCTCAAAATAGATTGTTAAAGGAAACTCGACCGCATATTCAAGTGAAACTGAAATCGTGGCATATTCAGCAGACTCATCGACTGTCACGTTCGTGATAGTTCCCTGTAGCAGATCGTCATCAGTAATCGTGACTTCGGCCTGATCGTCGAAAACTACCACATGAGCCCCATTGGTATTCAGGTTAGTCAGATTGATCAGGAATATTTCGTCTGTTTCGACCATGTCGGAATCGGTGATCGGGATGACGATTGTCTGGACCTTTTCCCCAGGGTTAAAAGTGATTGTTCCAGCTTGAACGAGATAATCATCAGAACTTGTAGCAGACTGATCTGCAGTGGCGTAATCGATGCTGATTGTTGTATTGGCTACGCGGTCCAGTGAGACCTGAATGGTCGCGGTCCCCGCATTCTCGTTCACAGTTAAGTCACTAATCGAAAGACGGGCTTGATCATCATCCAGAATGGTGACTTCTACCTGTGAGGTATTCAGGTTGATATTGGTTCCGTTAGTCTGCAGATTACTGAAAAGAACCTGAAACGACTTGGTTAGCTCTTCAAGGTCTGTGTCATCCACGATGGGAATCTGAATGGTTTTTGATTGTTCACCAGCAGCGAATGAGAGTGTCCCGGAAGTTGAAAGATAATCAGTAGAGGCAGTCGCGGAGGCATCTGCAGTGGCATAATCAACCGTGACTGGCAATGAGACAGGACGATCCAGGGTGACGACAACAGATGCGGTTCCTGTATCTTCATTAACTGTCAGGTCCTCAGCGATCAGGTTGGCTTCATCGTCATCTTTAATGGTGATAATACCGGTACTTGTTCCAATCTGGACGCGTGCACCGCTGACCTGAAGATTACTCAAGTTCAAGGCAAAGGTTTCATCTCCTTCGATCTCGTCGGTATTGACCAGCGGAATGGCAACGGTTTTGGTCAGCACACCCGGTTCAAAAACAAGCGTTCCACTTGTAGGCGTATAATCACTGGATTCAAGAGCAGAAATTTCCGAGGTTGAAAAGTCGACGCTGACGGTATAGTCGACTGGATTATCCAGGGTGACATCGACCATAGCCATTCCGGCGTCTTCGTCGACCGTTACGTTTTCAACATTAACATTAGCGTAATCATCGTCTGCATAAAATACTAAATTCCGACTGAATACAATATCGACTTGATTTGTAGGGTCGTAAAGGTGCAGATAAAATTCTTGCAGTGTTTTTCCCTCAAACTTAGAGTCGCCATTGATGGTAAGACTGATTCTCCTGGTTTGATAAATTTGTGAATAAGTTGAATTAAAAGTAATGGTACCTGATTGGTATGGGAAATCCCCATCTGCAAGTGTTGCACTGCCATCGACTGTTTCATAGTAAATCACAGAGTCAAAATGCAAATCTCCTGCATAGACACCTTCACGTTTGATGTCGACGGTAATAGTCCTGGTTTCACCTTCAGGTCCCTCTTGTACCAGCATACTGGCACCATAAACAAAATCAACGATAGGGCGATATGGAATGAATACATAAAAACGTCCTGCGTTCGTTGGAGAAACCGGGGACTGTGGAGCTCCTACAATGATCTGATTGCCTGTAATTACGACCGAATACCCAAAGTTGTCCTCGTCTCTCCCAATTTCTGAAAAGAATTTTTCGGTTTCAATCCATGTGTCACCAATCAGATGAAAGATATACGCTGCTCCCGAGTCAACGACGTCACCATCGCTGTAAACAGAGCCGACTACCAGCATCGTGTCGGTAATTGAGATAGAGAACGTAGACTTGTCATTTCCAGATGTATCATGATGGACGATCTTCTGCTGAAACTCCCAATGACCATCCACTTTTTCAAAGATATATGCAGCGCCTTTATATTGATAAGACCCTGTTGAAATGACTCCCAGGTAATTATCGCTTACACTCAAGCTGTAACCGAATAAATCATTTGACACACCATCGTCAGGACCCAGAATCTGCTGTTCTTCCCATGAACCATCTACAGATTCAAATATGTAAACGGCTCCGGCATTTGAGTAGGTGCCTTGAGGATCTGCTTTCACAGCTGATACGAAAATACTGTTATTGTGAATTGCGAGATCCCAACCAAACTGGTCGGAATATGCTTTGTTTGATGCTGTCAGTATTTGAGCTTCAGTCCAGCTTGTATCAATTCTGTTAAAAACATAGACAGCACCCGCATCACTGACATACGTAGGAGAGACAGCATTCCGGAAAGTTGCACCGATAATGATCGTATCATTTTCAATTGCAACCGCGCCACCAAAATTGTCCCCGGAAGAGCCGTCAGAAGCGGTCAGCTTTTCTTCCAGGTTCCATGCAAAGCCATCCCATCGATACACATAAGCAGAACCACTTTGGTAACCGTTGTCATCGTCTGCAAAGGATCCAATTACGATGGTGTCGCCATTAATGGCGACACTCTCACCAAATTGATCACCCGAAGACGCATCATATGCTGTCAGGGTTGTCTGGTATCGCCAGTAGTCATCTACTTCATCGTCGGGTGTTCCACGCGTATCTCGATAATAGACATAGGCAGCACCAGCGTCATTGGCAGCCAGGTCACTTCCCACAGCACCAATAACCATGAAATCACCATCAATTGCGATTTCATTGCCAAAATAATCTCCATTAGAAGATGGGTTTGTGGGATCGACTCTTTGATACTGAAGCATTCTTGGAAAATCATCGTTTAGGATTGTAGCTGTACCGATTGCCTTAGTAATAGAGACCTCGGGATCAGATGTTGATAAAGTGATCTGAAACTGTTCATCCTCTTCGAAATATTCATCTCCCAAAACACGAATGGTGATTGTGGCAGTTTGTTGAAGGGAAACAGAATCAGCTGTGAATGATATTGATCCCGAATAATCTATGTAGTCAGGGTAGTCATCGACTCCTTGTGGAAAAGCGTCAAATGCCGTTAAATTTTGAGTCGCATAAGCGATCGACACTGATTTGTTCAGATCCCCTGCGATCGTTCCCGTTCTTGTCACGGTAAAGATAACGTCTGTAGTGCCACTGTCTCTGTCTCCCTCGACAATCGTGACATCATTAATGCTGATCATGGAAGTCAACATCGTGCGGTCTTCGAGTGCTTCGACCGTCACTGGTCGCCTCTGGTGATTCAGTACAGTCTGCGCGCCGTAGCGGGAACGAAGACGGCGTTTGTGTACGGGGGAATGTGATGGTCGGAGGAAGGATGAAATCGACCTTAACCAGTGGGTCAATAGCATGAGCGTCTGGATCTTTCTGGTTTATTATCAGTTCAGTCAACTCGTTAGACAACGACTGAAACCAAAGGCTTTAAGACTGCAGAGATCTAAAGAAATTGGGTTTTATAAGCTGTTCACTTTAAATTAACAGGACGCGCCTATATGTACAGTTTGTGTGTTCATAAGCATACAGGAATAATCTGGCCTTTGCCAGTACATTTCATTGTTATAATGGACATATTAATAGATATTAATAATGTAGTGGGTATTGGCATTCTTGTTGCGTTGAATGCCAGCTGGCATGGCCGTTTTCACTCGGAAATGTCGCCTTACTCAAGACAGAATCTGGTTTGAAATCAGATTCTGTTCCTAGTAGGGGATGATCCGTCTGAGCTGGAAATTGATCACGTTGCCATCTTTGTGCTGAATCAGGTGACTTAATTCCTGGGCAGGGATATTCTGAGGAACATAGCGAATGGAGCTGTCCATAATGACTGCAATAAATTCAGGAGAAGTAAGGTCTCCCAATGCTTTGACAGGATTCTCAGGATCGAAGGGAAGATCGCCGGGTTTTGTCCAGGGCACTGCTGTGTCTGGGGCGGCGACTACGAACTGAATCGTGTTGATGAAACCATCAGTAATGTCTCTCCCTTTGGGACCACGACCTGCTGCAAAAGGAGTCTGTTTGCCCGAAAATGTCATGGCTTGTGTGTTTCCCAGCTCTACTTGAGAATCGAACTGATAGATGTCCGGTATTTTCTTCAATAGAGTTTTGTTGTGGGGACTGTCCCAGCTTTCATCCAGATGGAATTCATTATAGAGATCAGCCTGATCGACGAAGGGGAGCAGATGGACGCGCCAGCTTAACAGCGGTTTGTTTTCCGCCAGGTGTTCATCGGCTAAAGGGAATTGTCCATATTTTTCCCTGTAAGTGTGAAAAGCCGATGCAAGCTGTTTAAGGTGATTGAACTGGCGGAGTTCTTCAGGCGTCAGCATTGATTCAATTACAGTGAATTCTCTCCAGTTGAGCCGTGTTCTATCTTGTGGGCCAATTATGATTTTCCACACCTTTTCATCAATCTTTTTACTGACCGACATAATCGATCCATCGGCACGTAACACTGGAATACTGGCAGCAGTGTAACCAAGTTCCTCCAGAGGATGGAAACCATTTAAGCCTGTGGGACTGGTCCATTCCACTGCCTGATCAGGTCCCGCTTCGACCACCATCACCGTATTGTTCCTACCATCCAGGAAGTCTTTATTTTGTGTTGGAGTTCCCCGCGGAAACATCGTGTTTGGGGAGAGAATGTTATCTAAAGTCCTGTTCCACTTTCCTTCAAAAATTCGAAAGCGGGTTTTGTTCGAGTCTGCTGGAGTATCCGGGGAGCGGAAGACATCGGGCATGTTTTCAGCAAGTGGCGCATTGTGAGGACTATCCCAGTCTTCATCCAGTTTGAATTGTTCGTACAGTTTATTCTGACCAAGGAAAGGTAGAAGATGTACCCGCCAGCTGACTTTCAGACGACCATTTTCGTCATAATACTCAGGATGCGCCTCAGGTGTCGGCAGGTAGTATTGGTTTTTGTCCTTGAAGTTTTGGAACGCCAGACCAATCTGCTTAAAACGTTCTTTGACTGCCTGGAAACGCTCGGCTTTCATCGGCTCGTCAGTCTTGATTGCCAGCAGAAGGTCGCTCAGTTTTTCTTCTGAGGCAACAGGTGGATTTTCCTCAGCAGTTGGAGATTCCTGTTTGCTTTCGAGATCCGTTGTTTGACTTTTCTGGCAGCCAGCTGTGAGTGAAATGAGTAATATAAGATTTAATATAACAACGATATCACGAATGACAGGCATGAACTGAACTCCCGAAAAACACGTTTGCGGTTAAGATCCTGGTGTAGAATAGATCTGTGAAAAAGAAGCTTTGTGCCTGCCTCCATTTCGATTCAGCCAGACTCGCCGAAACAGAAAGAAGTGGTTTAAGTCTATCCGTTGGTATAACTTGAGGCAAGTTATATGCAAAGTTGCAAAGTGCTGATGGGGTAATCCAATCTGACTTATTAAACAGTTCAGGAAATGAAGCAACGAAGGATCATTAATCTCAGAACTGGTTTTGCATACGGAATTCTTGCTGATAGCAAATGCAATCTGTGAAAGGTTGAGATATTATTGTGCTCTGTTCTTCAAATATCTCACCCACTGACTCACTACAAAAAAAGAAACTCACCTATGAATCATACCGGGCAGTCTCGTCGTTCCTTTCTGAAATCTTCTCTGGCAATGTCAGGCACGATTCCACTAATCGCTGGACTCGCTCAGGCAGAAACGAAACAGGCAGGCAAACCATTGATGGCGTATGTGGGCACGTTCAGTTCTCCACTCCAGGATGTTCTGGACACGCAGGTCGATCTGCCCCCCGGCAATGGGCGCGGCATTCATCTCTTTCAGATTGATCGTAAGACTGGCGCGATGACCCCCGCCGGCATCCAGCGGATGGGGACGAGTCCCAGTTGCCTGGCGGTCAATGCAGCCGGCACACGACT
>JAGQQP010000245.1 GCA_020426085.1 Planctomycetaceae bacterium
GCATTACCGGTGCTGGTGGAAGATAAAGCCCTGCTGATTCCCAATAGCGTTGCCATTATCAAAGGAACTAAACGTCAGAAACAGGCGGAAGCACTCGTTGATTATCTGCTGTCAGCGGAGGTGGAACTGGAATTGTCGCAATCGCAGTCTCGCCAGATCCCGCTAGGCGAAGTCGACTGGGATCTGGTGCCTGAAGAAGTTCAGAAGTTTCGCCCTTATGTGAAACAGGCCTATCCTCTGTCTGATCTCGTCAAACAGAGAACATTGACACTGGACTGGCTTAAGTCGGAGTACTTGAAATGAGCCTGTCGACAATCTGTGGTGTGACGGTGTTACGCAGTCTCATCATTTCACTGATCGGAGTCTTCCTCTGTCAGCGACTGTCAGCTTTGATTGATCGATCGGAAACTCGCTACACATTATTTTTATGGTTTCTGATACTGGCTCCAATACTGGTTCCGGAACTGATTATCGGTTATGCCTGGTCGCTGTTGACGACGCAACTGATTCATTATCCGATTCTGGCGGAAGTAGTATATTCCACTCTGGTTTTATCGAGAGTCGTTCCGGTGGGACTCATCTGTTATCAAATGGCTGCTCAACCACAAATTTCAGGGGAAGCAGATTTTATTCGCAAATCCGCTTCCAAAACGGGAACTGAAATATCCCGAGTTCCTGTACAATGGAGTTTCTTTCTCAGAAAAACGTTAGTGCGTATTCTACCTGTCTGGTGCCTGCTGTTTCTGTTGGCCTTCCAGGAATTTGAAATTGCCTCGCTGCTTTATATGAATTCCTGGACGGTCTGGATCTTTGATGTTCAGGCAGGAGGGGTGCCTGTCCGAGAAACACTGGTCTATCTGATTGGCCCGCTGATCATTGAAGCGCTGCTGCTGGCGGGAGTCCTGTATCTCTTAAGATGCCTTGAACAGCGACCGGACTATCTGCAACAGCATCGTAACTCAAAAGTGAATCGGTGGCGACAGATTCTGGCTGTCTGCTATCTGGCAGTCGCGACGTGCTGCGTGGTCCTGGTTCCACTGGGTATGCTGGGATGGGGCGGTTTGATTTCCCTGAAAAGTGTTCTACAAAATCGATTACAGATTATGGGAACGCTACAGGAATGTTCCTGGGGGCTGTTATATGCGACGACATCCGGTATTGCCGCATGGGGACTGGCAACATGCTTTTTTAACCGAAGACAATCTCACCTCATCAAGCTAGTGGGTTTGATTTGTTGTATACCAGGTTTACTGGGCTCGTTAACCCTGGCGCTCGTGATTGCATCCTTTTTTCTGACGCAGACAGGCAATTGGCTTTATGGAACACCCGTTCCGGTTTTGATGGGATTTGTGCTGTATCTGTTTCCCAGAGCGGTTTTCCTTAAACTGGTGTTCCAGAAACAGGAAGACACCGACTCTCTCTTTCTGGCACATTTACTGAACCGGTCTACTTGTCCGCATCAGGCAGAAAATGGCGGCCGTTTGTTGTGGGTGAGCAGGGGACGCATGCAATACTGGGCCGTCGCAGTCCTGGCCTTCTGGGTTTACTGGGACGTTACGATCAGTTCGATTCTCGCTCCTGGCAGCGGTATGACTTCGGCAGTCCGTCTGTATGGGCTGATGCATTATGGCCAAACATCCGTTTTATCAGCAATTAGTTTGATCAGTTGCTGTGTTCCTGTTTTACTGGCGCTCATACTGTTTCCAGTTGTCCGAAATGTCTGGATCCGTTTCAGCAACCAGTCTGAACTCAAGCAGTTCGTCTCATAAATATGACCACACTCAGTTCACAATCAGAATCGCTGTTATGGTCACTGACGGATGTCAGTCTGAACTGGGCCAACGGTACGCGGCTGACGGAGGTAAATCTGGAGATCTCCGCTGGCGTGACTGCTGTCATGGGATATTCCGGAGCAGGTAAAACGTCACTTTTGAACTTACTGGTCAAATTCGAATACCCGGATCGAGGGATTGTATCGCGAACCGGATCAGCGGACGATGGTCTGGACCTGTTCTGGGTGCCTCATACTCTGGGGCTCTGGCCACAATACTCGGTATTAGAACATTTGACCTTAGTCTGCCCTCAAGCTGAATTACAACAGTTTTCACCAGAATCACTGCTGGAGCAATTCAATTTGAAACCGCTGACTGCAAAATACCCGGGACAACTCTCACAGGGAGAAGCGTCCCGGTTGGCAGTGGCCCGTGCACTGGCCAGTCATGCGCGGGTCATTGTCATGGACGAACCTCTGGTGCACGTGGATCAGGCACACTGGCCTGCATACTGGAAAGTAATTCGCGAGTTTTGTGAGGATCGTCAGATTTCACTCGTTTTTTCGAGTCATTCTCCAGAACTCGTTTTACGGGAAGCAAAGCATGTCGTCTGCCTGGAACAGGGGCACATCGTTTATGCGGGAGATGTGAATGAGTTATACGATGATCCCCCCAACCTGCAGATTGCCGGTTATCTGGGACCTGTCAATGACCTGAGTATGGTCGATCGTCAAGCGATGACAGACAACGAGAAGTCACCCCGTTTTGCCCGTCCCGAGCAGCTATCGATTGTCAGCGACGATCAGGGGTTCTATGAAGTACAGGATGTGAAATTCAGCGGTTCGGTTGAGGAAGTCACCTTGATTGGTGATGTAAATACGCAATCCAGTCCGACATTGTATCATCGACCTGCGCGAGCCAGCTTGCGGAGAGGGGATCGTGTTTCAATTCGACTGCTGCTGCTTTTTTTATGCATCCTTTTTCAGGCTGGTTGTAATGGTAATGCGCCGCAGCTGACGTTTTCCGAGACAGTCCAGTGGCCCGTACCCACGGAAGGCTTAAAGGTTCCTGCGCCGCGCAGTTTGAATGTGGGGCCCGATGATGAACTCTACGTACTGGATAATGCAGGGCGCGTCCTGGTTTATAATGCGGAGAATCAACTGGTTCGACAATGGGAGATGCCTGATTATGAGATTGGTAAACCTGAGGGGATCTGCCTGCTGAAGAATGGGCAGATCGCGGTTGCCGATACACACTACCACCGGGTTGTCTTCTTTGATCAGCAGGGGAAGGTCCTTAAATACCTGGGGGAATTAGGAGAAGGCCCAGGTCAGTTTATATATCCTGTCTCTGTCGTTCAGGATCCTGCCGGCAATATCTATGTCAGCGAATATGGAGATAATGATCGAGTGCAGAAATTTTCTGAGCAGGGTGATTTCCTGCTGGAATTTGGTTCTGTTGGTACAGCTCCGGGAGAATTTCAGCGTGCCGCCGGGATGATCTGGCATGACGGAAAGATCTATATTTCCGACGCAGTAAATAACCGAATTCAGGTTTTTTCTGATGACGGACAATTTCTCGAAGTTCTGGGCACGAAAACCGGGGGTTTGCCGCTCTATTATCCGTACGACATTGCCATCGATCACCATCAGAATCAGCTCTACATCGTTGAATATGGTGCAGGACGCATCACCAAAACCGACCTGTCCGGCCGGATCTTAGGGGTATATGGGAAGACAGGGATGAATCAAGGGGAATTTCTGACTCCCTGGGGACTTACAGTAAATTCCAAAGATCAGGTATATGTGGCTGACACGGGAAATCGATTGATCGTAAAATTGATACCATGAAAATCAAAGAACTTTATCGCCAGTTAGTTCCTCGACCACGCACCTCGGTGACGTGGATGCGGGCGGTTCCTTTGATTTCCTTTCTGGTTCTTTATGCAGCTTTGTGTATCGGGCTGGAACAGTCCGGCGTTCTACTGTTCGCCCGACCGTGGGCTTTTGCATTAATCCTGTTTTCCGTCTGGGTCTGGTGGCTGTCCATAGCTGGTTATGGTGGCTTAAGCAAAGGGCGCGCGCTGGCAGCCTTGATCTCTCGTCTGCTGATGCTGGGGCTGTTTGTCATGCTGATTGCGGAGCCCCGGTCAGTTCGCGTTCGCGATGTGATTTCTGTCGTCTACGCCGTGGATCGATCCGATTCGATCGATGAACTTTCGGACGGTTTAGCTCTGGAATTTGTACTTAAAACAGTGAAAGATAAACCTCAGACCGACGAAGCCGGTCTGGTTGTGTTTGGTAGAAATTCAGCCGTCGAACTCCCGCCCCGCGTCTCGTTTCCTTATGAGGCATTAAATTCGCGGATTGACAGGGATGCAACGAATCTGCAGCAGACTCTCTCACTGGCGGCGGCAATGTTGCCGGAAGAAAACAGAGGACGCATCGTTCTGATCAGTGACGGCACGGAAACCGAGGGATCTATTTCCCAGGTTCTGAGTGAACTCAAATCACGCGATATCGCCGTTGATGTGCTGCCGCTTCACTATCAATATGACAATGAAATCTGGCTGGAAAACCTGGAGCTGCCGCGGTTTGTCAAGCTGGGAGAAAACTATGAAGCCTCGATAGTGCTCTCTTCATTAAAACCAGGCAAAGGCCAACTGGTTTTACGCGAAAACGGCGAAGTAGTTGATAAACCCATAGAAGTGACTTTCAAAGCGGGTAAAAACCGCTATGTGATTCCGATTAAACTGAAATCCCCTGGTTACTATGAGTATTCCGCTACAATCGAAACGGCAGCTGATGAAGACCATCTTACTGAGAACAATACCGTACTGAACTATATCTATGTCGAAGGGGAAGGCAAGGTTCTGATTGTCACTAACCCTAACTCGCCTGGCAACGAAGCCGACTGGCTCTCGCTGGAGAAAGCCATCCGGGAAGGGGAGCGTAATGTGGAGACAATCTCTGCTTACGAGTTTCCCAGCGATTCACTTTCACTAATGCCTTATGATGCGATTGTATTTGTCAATGTTCCTGCCGACGCATTCAATGTAATACAACTTAAAGCAGTTCACGATGCCGTCTTCAACCAGGGGATCGGCTTCCTGATGGTGGGAGGGGAAAACAGTTTTGGCCCGGGAGGGTATCATCGTACCGTGATCGAGGATGCGCTCCCGGTGACGATGGACATTACGAAAAAGAAAATCCTCCCCAAAGGGGCGCTGGCAATTATTCTGCACACCTGCGAATTTCCGGAAGGGAATACCTGGGGGAAACGAATTACGAAACAGGCCATCAAAGTACTGGGTGCACAGGATGAAGTAGGGGTGTTAGTCTATGACTACATGGAAGGGGAAAAGTGGCTGTTCAAACTGATGCCCGCAGGTGACTATGAAAAAATGGTTCCCAAGATTAATGGAGCCCAGATTGGTGATATGCCCAGTTTTGCCAATACCATGCAGTTAGGGTTGAACGGTCTGATCAAAAGTGATGCCTCCACCAAGCATATGATTATCATTTCAGACGGTGATCCACAGCCCCCCACTCCGGAGTTGATCGGTCAGTTTATAAAAAATAATGTCAGTGTCTCCATGGTTGCCATCTTTCCCCATGGAGGAGAAGACATTTCTAAAATGAATGATATCGCCGCAGTGACAAAGGGAAAGTACTACTTTCCTACTGATCCCAACCAGCTGCCTTCCATTTTTATCAAAGAGGCAAAAACGCTGAAGCGGAGTATGATTCAAAATGAAACCATTACTCCGGAAGTGGGAATGATCTCACCTGTCCTGAAAGGGATCCCCACCATTCCGAAGTTACGTGGGTATGTGCTCACAACAATCAAACCGCGGGCAGAAGGGGTACTGAATGCTCCCGAAAAGGAAGAGGCGGAAGGTGAGATTGATCCCATCCTGTCTTTCTGGCGATACGGACTGGGGACAACAGCCGCTTTCACTTCAGATCTCTCTCCCAACTGGGGAGCCGACTGGGTCAACTGGAATCATTATCAGGCTTTCATCAAGCAGCTGATGATCAAAATCTCGCGTGTTGAAAAGCAGGATCACCTGAAGATGTGGAGCCATACATCGGGTAACAAAGCGACAATCATGGTAGAAGACTTTCATCCGGAAGAGTCATTCCTGAATGTCGCTGCCCGTATTTCAGGCCCGCATGATCGTCAGGAAACCGTGGTGCTCAAGCAGGTCAGCCCCCGCCGATATCAGGCAACGGTTCCGCTGTGGGGTAAAGGGCGGTACCAGGTCATGGCAGTTGGCAAATCCGGTAATCGGGAAGATCATGCGAACGGAGGATTCATTGTTTCTTATTCTCCCGAGTTCCTGCGGTTCCGTTCAAATCCAATCGTGCTGGACCAGATTGCAGAGCGGACTGGGGGACAGAGACTGCCAGAGGAGAATGCATCCGAAATCATTTACGGTCGCCGGGCCCCGAAAATGAGCTCGAACCCGATCTTCGACTGGTTCCTGATCGCCTTGGCGATTCTGGTACCTCTGGATGTGGGGATCAGACGGATTCAACTGGACTGGTACGTCATTAAAGGCTGGTTTCGGTTTAGAAAAGAAGACCAAAGCAGTACAGCCACCATGGGAGCGCTATTGCAGCGGAAGCAGAATATCACTGAGGAACTGGACTCACGGAAAGGTCAACCCGACC